>JAPPBK010000052.1 GCA_026705105.1 Chloroflexota bacterium
CTGGGTCCACCTGGCACGCGGCCGGTCTGATCCCCAACTTCATCGGCGATCTCATGATCGTCTCCGGCTTCAGGACTTCACCGTAGGACCAGTCGCGGATCTTCTCCGGCGAGGCCAGGGTGATCTGCATGGTCTCCGAGTTGCGAGTCTCAAGCACCGGTCACATCCTCTCCTTCGAATCCGGACAGGTTCACGCCGAGCTGCGGCATGTCGTCGCGGCTGGGCACTTCAAGCACCATGGCTTCGTCTTCCTGGTTGCGCACCTCGACATGCAGGCCGAGGCTCTGCAACTCGCGCAGCAACACGCGGAACGATTCGGGCATGGCCGCGTCGACGACCGGATCGCCCTTGACGATCGCTTCGTAGGCCTTGACTCGGCCGACAATGTCGTCGGACTTTACGGTCAACAGCTCCTGCAGGATGTTGGCCGCGCCGTAGGCCTCGAGCGCCCAGACCTCCATCTCGCCGAAGCGCTGGCCGCCGAACTGCGCCTTGCCGCCCAGCGGCTGCTGGGTAATCAGCGAGTAGGGGCCGGTGGAGCGGGCGTGGATCTTGTCCTCGACCATGTGCGAGAGCTTGAGCAGATAGATGAAGCCGACCGTGACGGGCTGGTCGATCAACTCGCCGGAGCGGCCGTCGACCAGGCGCTGCTTGCCGAACACGGGCCGCGAGACGTGCTGTTCGCGCTCGATTCGCGTGGCGTACTCGGCCAGGGTGGCGTCGCTCCAGTTGCGCGCGGCGCGGGACTCGCCCTGCTGGATCAGCCACTCGGCCAGGGCGATGCGGCTCGCCGCGCCGGTGGTGTCGCGATCCTGGCGGTCGAAGGCGACGCGGACGGTCTCCTGGTCGTAGCCGCGCCGGGCCAGCCACACCGATGTGCGCGTGTCGATGCCGGCGCCGAGCACCGAAGCTTCGGCCGCCTGTCCCGGGGCGTCCACACCGGCGCCGCTGCCGTTGGCGCCGTTCTGCGCAGCTCGGGCGCTGTGCGCCTCGCGCACGATCCAGGCTCGGGCGAGGGCGTCCTGCAGCTCTTCCTCGGACGCGCCGTCGAACACCGGGGTGATGGCGCGGAAGCCGAGCTCCCGGGCGGCCCAGCCGAGCTGGGTCTCGAGAATCTGGCCAAGGTTCATGCGCGAGGGCACGCCGATCGGTGAGAGCACGACATCGATCGGGGTGCCGTCCTCGAGATGAGGCATGTCCTCGACCGGCAGGATGGTGGAGATCACGCCTTTGTTGCCGTGCCGTCCGGCCATCTTGTCACCGACCTGCAGCTTGCGCCGCTCGGCGATCGTGACCCGGACCAGCTTCTGCATGCCGGCCGGCAACTCGTCCTCTTCGTCGCGATTGAAGACGCGCACGTCGACGACGACGCCGCGCACGCCATGCGAGACCCGCAGCGAGGTGTCTTTCACCTCGCGCGCCTTCTCGCCGAAGATGGCGCGCAGCAGCTTCTCCTCGGCGGTCAGTTCGGTCTCGCCCTTGGGCGTGATCTTGCCGACCAGGATGTCGCCGGGCCTGACTTCTGCGCCGATCCGGACGATGCCCTCGGCATCGAGGTGGGCGAGCGATTCGTCGGCGACGTTGGGGATGTCGCGGGTGATCTCCTCGTTGCCGAGTTTGGTTTCGCGGGCGCCGACCTCGTGCTTGGACATGTGGATCGAGGTGAACTTGTGGTTCTGCACGAGGCGCTCGGAGACGATCACGGCGTCTTCGAAGTTGTAGCCCTCCCAGGACATGAACGCGGCGAGCACGTTCTGTCCCAGGGCGAGGCGGCCCTGGTCGGTGGATGAGGAGTCGGCCAGCGGTTGTCCGGCGCTGACGCGGTCGCCGCTGGAGACGATCGCGCGCTGATTGATGCAGGTGCCCTGGTTGGAGCGCAGGAACTTGACCAGCCGGTGCGTATGCAGGTGTTCGCCGTCGACCGGTTCGTCGTAGTGGACGATGATGGCCTCGGCGGTCACGTGGCGGACCTCGCCGTCGGCGTAGGCGAGTTCGACCTGACCCGAGTCCTGGGCGGCGTTGCGCTCCATGCCGGTGCCGACCAGCGGCGCCTCGGGTCGAACCAGGGGCACGGCTTGGCGCTGCATGTTGGCGCCCATCAGGGCGCGGTTGGCGTCGTCGTGTTCGAGGAACGGAATCAGCGAGGCGGCGACCGAGACGATCTGCCGCGGCGAGACGTCCATGTACTGGATGTCCTCGCGGGCGAACTCCTCGAACCGCCGGCCGAGGCGGCCCTCGACGCGGTCGTCGAGGAAGTAGCCGCGCGCGTCGAGCCGCGCATTGGCCTGCGCGATGACGGCGTCGGCCTCGTCGTCGGCGGTCAGTTCGACCACGTCGTCGGAGACGTAGGGCAGGATGCGCAGCGGCGCGTCGTTGGCGGCGGCGATCCGTTCGGCCAGCGCGGGTGTCAGCTCGTCGCCCTCGTCGGCGATCAGTTCGCCGCCCTCGCCGTCGACCGGCTCGGCCAGGACGCGGCCGATCAGATCGGGGTGATTGGGAGCCAGCTCCTGGACGACCCGCCGATAAGGGGTCTTGATGAAGCCGTAGTCGTTGAGCACGCCGTAGGTGGCGAGCGAACCGATCAGGCCGATGTTGGGGCCTTCGGGGGTCTCGATCGGGCAGATGCGGCCGTAGTGCGAGTAGTGCACGTCGCGCACGTCGAAGCCGGCCCGATCGCGGCTCAGGCCGCCCGGCCCGAGGGCGGAGAGCCGGCGCTTGTGGGTGAGCTCGGCCAGCGGGTTGGTCTGGTCCATGAACTGCGAGAGCTGGTGGCCGCCGAAGAACTCCTTGACCGCGGCCTGGACGGGTCGGATGTTGACCAATGCCGAGGGTGCGGCCTGGTCGGGATCGATGATCGTCATCCGCTCGCGGATCACGCGCTCCATGCGGACCATGCCGATGCGGAACTGGTTCTGGAGCTGCTCGCCGACGGCGCGGATGCGTCGGTTGCCGAGATGGTCGATGTCGTCGTCGCTCTGGATGCCGTTGTTGATCGCGACCTGGGTGAAGACGATGGCAAGCAGGTCGCGCATCCAGAGGGCCTGTTCGCGGGCGTCGTCGCCGGCGCCGCGCTCGGAATCGAAGCCGAGCTGCTCGCAGCGAGGGTCGAGCTGGGCGTGGGTGGCGCGCAAGCGGTTGTTGACCTTGTAGCGCCCGACGCGGCCGAGGTCGTAGCGGCGGGGATTGAAGAACTGGCCTTCGAGCATGGCGCGGGCGGCGTCGAGCGTGGGCGGGTCGCCGGGGCGCAGTCGCTTGTAGACCTCGATCATCGCCCATTCCTTGTTGCGCTGATCGGGTCCGACGCTGGCCGCCTCTTTCTCCAGGGTGGTGTCGAGGAACCGGTGCTGGGAGTCGTCCAGGTCGATGCCGTCGAGCATCCCGCGGATACGCTCGTCGGTGCCGAGCAGATGCTCGAGCTTCTTGCCCTGTTCGACGTCGCCGTTCTCGTAGAAGGCGGGATCGATGGAGTCGTCCAGCGCGCGCAGCAGCGTGGTCACGTGGATCTTGCGCTTGCGGTCGACCTTGACGGTGAGCACGTCGCGGTTGGAGGATTCGAACTCGAGCCAGGCGCCGCGCGAGGGGATCAGCTTGGCCGAGCAGAGGGTGCGTCCGGAGGCCGAGTCGACCGAGGCGCCGAAGTAGACGCCGGGCGAACGCACGAGCTGGGAGACAACCACGCGTTCGGCGCCGTTGATGATGAAGGTGCCGGTCTCGGTCATATGCGGCAGGTGGCCGAAGTAGAGCCACTGCTGCTTGCTCTCGCCGGTCTTTTTCGAGGTCAGGCCTACCTTGACCCGCAGTTCGCCCTGGTAGGTCTTGTCCATCTGGCGACAGTCGAGGGGCGTCTCCGTGGGTGGGAGATACTCATAGCCCGGCGTGCCGTCGTCCTCGCCGTCGTGCATGAAGTAGAGCTGCATGCGGTTGCCGGTGAAGTCCTCGATCGGCGACATTTCCTGGAGCAACTCTTTGAGCCCCTCCTTGAGGAACCAGTCGTAGGAGTCGCGCAGCAGTTTGATCAGATTGGGCAGGGGGTAGGTCTCGGGTAGACGCGAGTAGTCGACGATTTCGGCGTCGGAGGTTGAGAGCGGGACGAGTCCGGACTGGTCTTCGATCGGCGCCAGCACCATCAGCGATCCTCCTCGGTGTCTTGCGCTCCGCGCCGCTGCGCGGACCGGGCCATGTGCGCGAGCCGCCCCCGTTGCCTGCGCCGCAGGGGCGGATCGGCATGTCAGCACGTCAACGGCGGCGCATCGAGGCGCGGCGGCGGGCGCGGCGATGGAGCCGAGCGCCGCTAGCCTGAGTGCGCCGCAGGCGCGCGCCGATGGCTCGACCGGCGACGATCGTCGGGAGACCGCCGAAACCGGGCCAGCGCGCAACTTGCAGGTGCCGTGACGTTCTGGGGCATAGGTTGAAACCCCATCGTATGATCCGGGATCGGCTGCGTCAATGGCGGTTCGGCCGAATCCTGCCAAATCCCGGCGAAACCGTAACTATCCGAGCCGACGGGTGGCTTGTCGGGGTGATGTCGTACACGTTACCGTGTAGTGAGGAGAGGGGAAGTGTGCAGTGGACGTCAGCGAGGACCGGCGACGCCGCGACGAGAGCTGGGACGCCGAGACGATACGACGCCTCCGTCGCCACGCCGGACTCAGCCAGCAAGCGCTCGCCGAGGAGCTGAACGCCCGCCAGCAGACCGTGTCGGAATGGGAACGGGGCGCCTATGCCCCGCGCGGTACGGCGGCGCGGCTGCTGACCCGGGTCGCCGAGGATGTGGCGTTTCCGTTCCGACCGGGTGACCCTGGGTCGAACCAGGACGAGGGCACGGACGAGGACGATGAGCAGACCTGAGTTCACGCCGAAGCGGGACCCGGCCTCGGGGCCGGACGGCGCGGCGGCGGAGCGGGGCGAACGGGCGCTGCAGCGGCGTTGGGCGGAGTCACGCTGGCCGACCCCGTTTCTCTACCCGGACCGGCAAGGGGGATCGGCGGCCCACGGTTCAGCGGTCCGGGTGATCGCCCCGGGGCGCTGGAATCATGGTCCCGGGCCGGACTTTCGCGGCGCTCAGATCCTCGACGCCGAAGGCCGGGCGCGGCGCGGCGACGTCGAGCTGCACCTGCGGCCCAACGCCTGGCTGCAGCATGGGCACGCGGAGGACGCGGCCTACGACGACATTCTGTTGCACGTGGTTGAACAGCCGGCGCCGGGCCGAGGGGGCAAAACGGGCAAGGCGGGCGACCCTCGCGTGCCGCCGGCCGTGCCGCTGCCGGAGCTTGATCCGGGCCGCGACCGCGGCGCAGGCGGGGCGGCGGGGCAGCTGCCCTGCGCGGACATCGTCGCGCGGTCGGGCCGACTCGCGGTCGAGGCGCGGCTGCGGCAGATTGCGGCGCGGCGCTTCCAGCGCAAACAGCGCGAGCTTGGAGCGCTCGATCCGCCCGAGGGCCCGGGCGATGCGAGCGACCGACGCGCAGTGCTGGCGGCGGCGCGGGCGTTGGGGCAGCCGCACAACGCCGAACCGGCCCTCGCCGCCGCGCGAGCGGCGCTCGTCGGTCGAGAGGCCTGGTCGGCGGTACGGCTGGAGCGGCTGCAGGCGGGCGCGGACGGGTGGCGGCGCGGGCGCGGCGCGCTGGGTTCGGCCGACGGTCTGGCCCGGGCGCTGGAGACGCTGATCGCGCGTTGGAGCGCGGGCCGCGCCGAGCCGGGGTCCACGTTCGAGCGGCTGGCCGGGATGTCGCGCGCCGCGGCGGTCGACGAACTGCGGATCGCCGGCCTGTTGGGCGCCGGTCGGGCGACGCAACTGCTGGCCGACGCGGTCTATCCGTTGACCGGCGCCTGGGAGCGCTGGCTCGACCTGTCCGGGGTGCGCTACCGACGCACGGATGAACTGCGCGAGCGGATCGGCGGCGGGCTGCGCTGGCGGCATCCCGAGACGCAGGCGCTGCTTGAGTTGGAACAAACGCGCTGCCGCCAGTGGGCCTGCGCCATCTGCCCGCTCGCCGCGCTCGCGCAGGACAGGCGCAAGAGGCAGGCGCGATGATCACGCGCGGGCGGGCGCAACGATCACGAGCGTAGCCAACGCTGACGGGCGCAGCGCGCCTCGCACGAGCCGAGCCGCTTCGTTGTCAGTTGCCGGGCGAAAAGACTTCGGGGCCTGAGGTGGAGAAGACGTCGATGTCGAGCGGCGCGCGGGTCCGGCGGTAACAGGCGGCCGCGCCGATCATGGCGGCGTTGTCGGTGCAGAGCCTGGGCGGCGGCACGCGGACCGGCACGGCGCAGCGAGCGCGCAGGGCCTCGCGCAGGGCGCCGTTGGCGGCGACGCCGCCGGCCACGACGACGCAGGCCGCGCCCAGCGACTCGGCGGCCAGGGCGGTCTTCTCGGCCAGGACGTGGGTGACCGATTCCTGGAAGCGGGCGGCCATGGCGGGCACGTCGACCGGCTCGCCGGCGGCCTCCGCCTTGCGCACGCGGTTGAGCACGGCGGTCTTGAGGCCGGAGAAGGAGAAGTCGTGCGTGCCGGGCAGCCAGGCGCGGGGCAACGGATCGAGCGCGGCGATGCGTTCCGGCGTGGCCTGGCCGGCGGCGCGCTCGATCTCCGGTCCGCCGGGGAAGGGCAGGCCGAGCAGGCGGCCGACCTTGTCGAAGGCCTCGCCGGCCGCGTCGTCGCGGGTCTGGCCGATCCGCTCGACGCGCTCGTGGTCCTGCATCCAGAAGAGTTCGGTGTGTCCGCCGGAGACGACCAGCGCGACGAGCGGGAAGGGAGGCGGGGCGTCGTCCCATTCGTCGCGGGCGGGGCGCAGCCAGTTGGCGTAGAGATGTCCGGCGATGTGGTGGACGGGGATCAGCGGCAGACCGCGCGCCCAGGCGGCGGCCTTGGCGGCATTGACGCCGACCAGCAGTGAGCCGCCGAGCCCGGGACCTTGGGTGACCGCGATCGCGTCGAGGTCGCCCCAGTCGAGGCCGGCCGATTCCAGCGTGGCCTGCATGACCGGGGCGAGGTTGCGCAGGTGCTCGCGCCCGGCGACCTCGGGAACGACGCCGCCGTAGCGGGCGTGGATCTCGGCCTGCGAGGCGACGACCGAGGCGAGCAGTTCGATCCCGTCCTCGATCACCGCGCCGGCAAACTCATCGCAGGATGATTCGAGGGCCAACACGCGAAAGCTCATCCGGTTCCTCGTTTCAGGGCGGTGCGCTGCTGCGGGAGGAGCCGCCCGCGGAATCGCCTTCGCTCTCCGCCAGGCAGGTGCGGAC
>JAPPBK010000117.1 GCA_026705105.1 Chloroflexota bacterium
GATGGTGACCGACATCATGTCGGACAACGAGTGCCTCGCCCTGGCCGAGGTGCTGCGCGACCGCGACGAGGGCTTCATCCAGATCACACAGGCGACCGGCGACATCAAGTCGGACCTCGCGTTCGAGGCGGAACTCGCTCGGGCCTCGGGGCGGCCAATCTTGCACAACGTGATTGCGCCCTCAAACTTCCGCCCCGACGCGCACCGCAAGTCCGTGAAGTGGCTGCAAGAGCGCAACGACGCCGGCGAGCGCATCTTCGGCCAGGCCTTCACGATCCGCTCGGCCTTCGCCTACACGCTGGAGGACTGGAACCTCTACGACTCCTCGCCGGCCTGGAACTACGCCACGACCGGCACGATCGAGGAGAAGATGGAGAAGTTCGCCGACCCCGAGGTGCGCGAGCGGCTGAAAGCGGAGATGGACGACGCGATTGAAAAGCTCGGTCAGACCCAGGCGATCGGCGGCTCGATCGAGAAGGTGATGATCCAGCATCTCGAGGCAAAACCTGAGCTGGAGCAGTACGTCGGCCTGACGCTCGAAGAAGTCGGCGAGATGATGGGCACGCACCCGATCGACGCGATGCTCGACCTGGCGCTGGCGACCGACCTCAAGGCCGAGTTCCTGACCGAAGTCTCATCGGAGAATCCCGAAGCGGTGGCTGAGATCATGGAGTCGCCCTACACGATTCCCGGCGTCTCCGACGGCGGGGCGCACACCAAGTTCCTAACCGCGGGTTCGTATCCGACCGACTTCCTCATGTGGATGGTTCGTGATTCGGAGATGATGACGCTCGAGGAAGCCCACTACCGGCTCAGCTACCTGCCGGCGCGAGCGGCCGGCTTCCGCGACCGCGGCTCACTGGTCGAGGGCGCGCCGGCCGACGTGGTCGTCTACGACCTCGACGAGCTCAAGCTCGATCCGGAGTTCCAGGGCGAGATCGTCTACGACTTCCCCGGCGGCGAATGGCGCAGGGTCCAGAAGCCGCATGGCTACAAGTGGATCCTCGTCAACGGCGAAGTCACAATGCAGGACGGCCAGGAGACCGGCGCAACCCCGGGCAAGCTGCTGCGACACGGTCGGGGGTAGACAGGCGTTCCCAGCCTGGTCGGGAGACCGCAGGGGCGCTGACGCCCCTACGGTCGGATGATCCGCTTGGGGCGCTGCGCGATGCGGCGCAGCATCGGCTGAGCAGCGTCGATGAACCTGAAGGCGATCCGTCGCGTGTCGCGAGGGTCGATCAGGTCAATCACGTCGAAGTTGTGGGCGGCCTTCATCGGACTGCGCAGTCGCAGCAGGCGGTTCTCGATCATCTCGCGATGCGCCTCGGGATTCTCGGCCGCCTCGATTTCGCGCCGGTAGGCGGCGGCGACGCCGCCCTCGATCGGAATGCCGCCCCACTCACCGGCGGGCCAGCCGAAGCGCATGTTGACGCCGACCGGCTCGCCCATGCTGTTGGGCGCGTCGGCGGCGACGCCGTAGCTCTTGCGGATGTTGAACTCGACCTTGGGCACCTGGGCTTCGTAGGCGGCGATCAGCGCGCGAGTCCCGCGGCGCATGGTCTGGTTGAGCTCGGCCTGTGAGCCGAGCATGAACCCGGGCATGTCGAGGAACACGACCATTGGCAGGTTGAAGCCGTCGCAGAGGTCGACGAAGTGAGCGAACTTGTCCGCGGCGTCGCCGTTCATCGCGCCGGCCATGACGTACGGGTCGCTGGCCACGACACCCACGGCATAACCGCCAATCCGGGCAAAGCCGGTGATGATCGCGCCGCCCCAGTGCGGGCGCATCTCGAAGAACTCGCCGTTGTCGACCACCAGCTTGACCAGTTTGCGCGGGTTGTAGCCGCGCTTGCGATTCTCTGGGATGATGCGCAGCAGCTCCTCGACCCGCCGATTGGGATCGTCGCCGGTCTCGATCCGCTCTGTGACCTCGCTTGTCGTATTGGGCAGGTAAGAGAGGAATTGCTTGATCTGGTGGAAGGCGTCCTCTTCCGACTCGGCTTCGTTGTCGACCTGGCCGCTCTTGTAGACATGCACCTGCGAGCCGCCAAGCTCCTCCTTGTTGAACGTCTCGCCGATCGCCCGGCGCACAACCGGCGGTCCGGAAGGGAAGATCTGCGACTGTCCCTTGATCATCACCGTGAAGTGGGAGAGCAAAGCAAAAGCCGCCGGCGCGCCTGCGACCGAGCCCATGATTCCCGCCGCGACCGGCACCTTGTCAAGTAGGTTGAGATGCCGCCACCAGGTCTGACCGCCGGGCAGCGCCATCCGCCCCTCTTCCTCATCGCGCTTGGCGCTGTGGCCGACGCCTTCGATCAGTTGCACGTACGGCAATCCGTACTGTGCCGCAAGTGGCGTGGCAAACTGCGACGCGCCCTTCGACACGTTGTGCGGCGAGCCGCCCGAGATGGTGAAGTCGTCGCCGCCGATCACGATGTTGCGACCGTCGATCTGTCCCATACCCATCACGAACGCGCCCGGGGTGAACTCGCGCAGGTCGCCGTTCTCGTCATACTCGTAGCCGCCGACCAGCGGTCCCGCCTCGAAGAACGAATCCGGGTCAAGGAACTGGTCGATCCGCTCGCGAATCGTCAGGCGCCCGCCGCGATGCTGCCGCGCGACGCCGTACTCACCGCCCATCTCCTGGGCGAGTCCTTTGATGTAGTTGATTTCGTCAATCGCGCCCTGCCAGTCCTGTCCCGGCTTCCACGATTCGCGATTCTGGTCAACGGGCATCAGTGGCCTCCCCGACAGTGTCGTCTGAAGGGAGTCTAGACGCAGAGGCGCTACCAGTAAGTCGCCGGGGCGAGCGACAGCAGATCCAGCAGCGCGGCATCGGCGTCCTCTGCGGAGTCGGCGGCAATCAGCCACAGCGACTGGCCGAAGTCGAGCAAGCGAACGTGCCAACTGCGTCCGTCCCACCTCCACGCTGAAGCGCTGGCTGACAGCCCCACGGCTGCGCGCATGTCTCCGTCGGACTGAGCCAAGAGCCACTCTCGAAGGGCGGCCGCGCCTTCTGCATGGTCCACTGCTGTGTCGAAGGCGACTTGCCAGATCGCGAGCTGACTGTCTTGCTCGCCCTCCCAGACGAGCAATCGGTCGGCGCCCCAGCCTGCGGCTGCTTCAGCGACGTTCGCCGAATGCGATCGACCCAAGCTGTCGGTAAGGAGGCTACGAAGCCACCACTCTCCGAGAGTGTCGACTTCGGCCTCCGACCATTGCTCGTCCGTTGCCACGGCGTCATGGATGTCTTGAACGGACGGGAGCTCGAGCGCGCGCTCTCGTGCCGCGAGCTTGTCTGGGTGGAGCACCTGCTCCATCGTGTCGGGCGGGTCCTCGAACAGGGCGTCGATGGCACCCCAACCGCCCGACCCTAGGACCGATGTCACGAAGTCCTTGCCGCTGGTGTACTCAGCAAAGAGTTGGTCGATGTCATACACGATTAGCGCCTCGAAGGCATTGGGGGCCAGCTCTGGAAAGTCCGCGAACGGCTCCGACCAATCGATCAGGTCCGCATACGGCTCCATCACTTCGTGGTCCGCCTCGATCTCAAGCGCGCTGGCCTCCCCTTCGACGAGCCAGAGGCGAATCTGCTCCGACTCGCTGGATGAGTGGCCGTAGATGAAGTCAATGAGCGCAACATCTGATTGCTGGTCCTGTTGGAAGTGCACGAGTTCGTGCGAAACTGTCGTGACGTGGTGTGCCATCAGCGGCTCCTCTCCAACCACGTAGACGGCGCCGTCGTCGTACCAGCCACCGATAAGTGGGAACAGCAGGTGCGACTCCGCTTGCGGCGTAAGCGCATCGTTGCGCAGTCCGAGCAGCGCTTCGAAGCGGGCAAGCGTTGCCGCGCGATGCGCACTGCTGTCTCCGTGCGTGCCACCGCCCCACTCATCGAGTTCCACGGCGTGGCAGCCCAGGCGACGCAAGTCTGAGAGGCTGATCACCCGGATCTCAGGCAAGCTCACAAACGCCACACCACGCTCTTGCTCCAAAAGGCCGGCCACGACAACAACCCACTTCATCGCCTCCGCAGAGACAGGCGCCGAAAGCTTGCGTGCCGCCTCGCCGCTGTCAAGGTTGGACTCGTGAAGCTCGCGGACGCCTTCGTCGGAGTCGCACCAGGCTTGCTCATCGTCGATGAGACCGGCGAGGTAGCTCGCGCGATAGCGCCACTCAACGAAGCTCAGGTTTAATCCAAAGCCCCACTCCGATTGCCACCGTTCCTCGGACCAGCTCAAGACCTCGCTCTCGTCCGCAGTCGCACTCTGCCGGACCTGCTGCTCCGCCGCAGCACCCGAACCTGGCTCTGCCTTCACCGCGGACGAAGCCTGCTTCGGACGTTCTAGACGTTGAGGCTCTGGCTGTGCAACCTGTTGCTGCGGAGGCTCCCGCATCGGGGCATCTGTCTCCGCGCCGCTACACCCTGCCGCGAGCAAGACCGCGCCGAACGCGCAAATGAGGACTCGGATCTTTGACAAACCGACATCGCCTCCACACAAACCTCTAGAAGCCGCGATCTACATGAACGCTGGGATCACTTCCTTGGCGAAGGCGCGCAGCGCGTCCCAGTCCCAGGGTGGACGCAGCGTGATGTTAACGCGGTTAACTCCCGCGTCGGCGAACGGCATCAGCAGCGCGATCGCCTCGTCCGGCGTGCCGAGGATTGCGCCCCGCTGACGGAAGGCGTCGCCGGCGGGACCGAAGACCTCCTCGAAGTGCGCGACGGCCCTGGGCCGGTCGGCCTCCGTTGCGGCGAGATGGAATGAGAAATTGACGTCACGCTTGATCGTCGAGGGATCGCGGTCGACCCGCTCGCACCAGTCGTCGAGGACGCCAGAGAGCCGGTGGTACTGGTCGATGGTCAGGTAGGGCGCGTTCCAGCCCTGCGCGTAGCGCGCGACCAGTTGCAGCGTGCGCTTCTCGCCGACGCCGCCGATCCAGATCGGCAGCGGCGACTGCGCCGGCTTCGGTTCGCAGAGCGCGTCGGTCAGAGTGAAAAACCGGCCGTCGAGGTTGGCGCGCGGCTCCTCCCACAGCGCCCGCAGCACCTGGATGCCCTCCTCCAACTTGTCCAGCCGCTTGCCCAGCCGCTCGAAGGGAATGCCGTAGGCCGTGTACTCCTGTTCGTTCCAGCCTGCGCCAAGGCCCACGTCGAGCCGACCGCCTGAGAGCTGGTCAATCGTCGCCAGCGCGTTGGCGAGCACGGCCGGATGTCGGTAGTCCATCGCGATCACGCAAGTGCCGACGCGCACGTGTTCGGTATCCGCCGCCAGCGCCGCGAGTCCGGCCAGGCACTCGAGGTACGGGCCCTGCTTCTTGGTCATCGGCGACTCGTAGAAGTGGTCAGACACGTCAACCCAGGTGAACCCGGCCGTATCGGCCCAGCGCCACAGCTCGCGACACTCGCCTATCGTCACGTTCTGCTGAACCAGGTGAATGCCGAATTCCATGACATTGCTTCTCTCGAGTGGGGGCGGCGCCAGCTAGCGGCCGGTGTGCTACTCCGCCAGGCCAAGCTTCTCGGCGAGGCCGATGCGCTGGACCTTGCCGGTGGCGCCCTTGGGGATCTCGTCGAGGATGACGATCCGGCGCGGTGTCTTGAAGTCGGCGATTCGCTCGCCGACGAAGCGGCGGATGGCTCGCTCGTCGGAGTCCTCGCCGTCGCGCAGAACGACGGCGGCGGCGATCTCCTCGCCCAGCCGATCGTGGGGCATGGCGAACGTGACCGCCTGGGCGACGGCCGGATGTTGCAGCAACGCTTCGTCCACCTCGCGCGGCGAGATCTTCTCGCCGCCGCGATTGATGATCTCCTTCAGCCGCCCCGTGATCGTCAGGTAGCCGTCGAGGTCGAGCACTCCCTGGTCGCCAGTACGGAACCAGCCTCGCGTGTAGGCGGTGGCGTTGGCCTCGGGGTTGTTGCGGTAGCCGTCGGTGACGTTTGGTCCGCGAATCACGACTTCGCCGCGCTGTCCCATGGCCAGCAGCGCTCCGTCCTCGTCCATGATCGCGATCTCCGGTCCCGCCGGCAGACCAACGCTACCCGGCTTCCGCTCCTGCGGCGGCAGCGGATTCGAGCTCATCTGGTGCGCCGCCTCGGTCATGCCGTAGGACTCGATCACCGGTGCGCCGAAGGTGTCTTCCAACTCCGCCATCACTGTCGGCGGCAGCGACGACGAAGACGAGCGAATCAGGCGGAGGTCGCTCTCGGCCAGCGCATCGGCATTGCGCGAGGCGCGTGTGAGGATGAGCTGGTGCATCGTCGGCACGGCGGTGTACCAGGACGGCTTCGACTCGCGCAGCCAGCCAAAGACCTGCATCGCGTTGAATCCCGGCGAGCACCAGGTGCTGCCGCCCGCGCCGACACTGGCGAGAATGCCGGCCATGATCCCGTGGATATGGAACAGAGGCATGATGTTGAGGCAGCGGTCGTCGGCAGTGAGATGGAGCGTATCGCGGATGTGGTGCGCCGTAGCGGTCAGGTGGCGCTGCCGCAGAGGGACGATCTTCGGTCGCGAGGTCGTGCCCGACGTATGCAGGACAAGGCCCACATCGTCCGCTCCGGCCTCGCCCGGCCGATCTGCAGCGCCACGAATCTCGGCCGCCAGGTTGAAGCTCCCGGCCGGGCCGTCGGCGTCTTGCTGCAGTTCAATCAGCGGGATGCCGAGCTTCACGGCCACTTCGCGCACCGGCGAGTCGACGCCTTCCTGCACGACGACGGCGCGGGCCTCGAGATCTTCGAGGTAGAACTCGAACTCGTCGGCGCGGTAACCGGGATTGAGCGGCGCGGCGGTGGCGGCGGTGGCGACGCCGAGGAATGCGGCCGCCATCTCGGCGCCGTTGGGCAGGACGATCGCGATGCCATCTTCGCGGCCCAGGCCGAAGCTGTTGAGCTGGTCGCCGGTGCGCGCGATCTGGTCGCGCAATCCGTCGAAGCTGAGGTCGGAGCGGCTCGGCGCGCCGAGGGCTGAGGCGTCGCCGTCGAGCGGGGCGAGCAACTCGGAGATGGTCTTGGCATTGCCATGAGGCGTGAATGGGGGCTGGGTCACGGGGTCTCCCGACGATGCGACACGGGCTGGTACCGGCGGTCAAATGCGCCACATGGCACACAGCCTATTGCGGGATTGGGTCCAGCCGCTGCGTATACTTGCACGTGGAGAGGTGTCCGAGTGGCCGAAGGAGCCGATCTCGAAAATCGGTAGGTGCGG
>JAPPBK010000199.1 GCA_026705105.1 Chloroflexota bacterium
TGAAGTCGTGGTCGTCGGAGTCGTTGTACTTCTCCATCGACTTGAGGACGGACATCGCCTCGATCTTGGCCTGGGCGGGGTCGTAGACGCCGCAGGGCAGGTCGCAGTGGGCGGAGGCGGTCTGGAACAAGGACATTCGGTGCTCCTCTAGGGTTGCGTCGCTGGTCGGATGCAGTTTGAGGCTATCGAGTAGGTAGGTGTTGGGCAACTGGTCGGTGTGGAGCGGGGTGCCCCCCTCTGCCTTCGGCATCTCCCCCCGCTTGTGCGGGGGAAGAGGGGAATCGGCCTAGTTGAGGGTGATGACGCCGCAGGCGATGCGGGCGCCGGCGGCGGGATCGGCTCCGTAGCTGTCGGGCGCTTCGTGGACGATGATCGCGGAGCCGTCGGCGTCGAACAGCGTGGCCGCACCGGCGCCGAGCGTGGCGTCGACCGTGTACTGGTCGGCGTTGGCGGCGCCGTCGGCGTGCGCGTAGATGTTGACCGTGTCGCCCGGGTGATGTCCGCCCTCGTTCAGGACGCCGTGACCGATGCCGGTCGGGTTGTAGTGGCCGCCGGCGGCGGAGAAGTCGGGATCGCAGGAGCCGGTCTCGTGGATGTGGAATCCGTGCCAGCCCTCGGGCACGCCGGTCAGGCGCGCCTGGATCAGGAGTCCGCGTGGACCCTGGATGATCGTGACGGTTCCCATCGGCTCGCCGCCGGGTCCGCGCATCTCCGCGGTCGCGGTCAGACCGACGGCCGCCGGGTCGACGCCGTCGGCGTCATCTGAGGATTCCAGCGTGATGACCGAGCTCGAGCGCCAGAGTCCGGCTTCGGAGTCGGGCGCGAGGAAGCGTTGGTCGGGGAGGATGCGCTCGCCCCAGGAGTGGTCGTCGTTGCGGACCTGTAGCGCGACTTCGGCGCGGCCGTCGCCGATCTGTCGGGCGACGATGCGGACGTCCTGAGCGGAGTCGCCCGAGTCGTCGGCGGTGATCAGTGCAAGCGTGCCGATCAGGACGGCGATTGCAGCGACGAGCGCGATTGGAGTCCATTGCATTATTCGGGATTTGGGCATGAGGGCACTCTTTCGATTTCCTTGACGCGATCCAAGGGCAACGGTAACTGACGTAGTGAGGCTGAGCGGGGAGCCCCCCTCTGCCTTCGGCATCTCTCCCCGCTGACGCGGGAGGAGAGGGGAACGCTAGTCGGCGCGAGTTCGGGAGCGGAGGGCGAGGGCGGCGATGGTGAGGGTGAAGGCGCTGAAGCCGGCAAGCGAGACGAAGGCCCAGTGCAGGGCGGGTGGGTCTTTGGTCATGGGCAGTCCGTCGGGGCCGAAGACGATCTGGCCGCCCTCGGTGACAGGCCAGGCGTAGCCTTCCATGACCAGGCCGCGCATGCCTTCCATGATGTAGGTGACCGGATTGATAGTGGCGATAATCCGCAGCCAGTCGTCGAACACGGCGAGCGGGGCGAAGGCGGGAGCCATGAAGAGCAGGGGGAAAAAGAGCAGGAATCCGGCCTGGGCGGCCTGGGCGTTGCCGGTACGCATGGCGATGAAGATGCCGATCCCGCTGTAGGCGCCGCCGAAGAGTCCGGCGATGATCAGGATGAGGATCGCGCCGGGCACACCGGTGGCCATGCCGGAGCCGGCGATCAGCGCCGCGACGAGCATGATCGTGGCGAAAAAGATCGCGCGCACGGCATCGGCCCAGACGCGGCCGATGATCAGAGACCAGCGCGAGGCGGGCGTGAGCAGCAGCTTGTCGAAGTAGCCGCGCTCCATGTCGAGCACGATCGCGATGCCCGAGGCAGCGGACGATCCGGCGACGGCTTGCAGCACGGCGACGGGGAGCTGAAAGGCGAGATAGTTCTCGACGCCGAAGCCGCGCTCGGAGAAGTTGGCGATCGCGCCAGTCGAGACCGCGAGGAAAAAGAGCGGGATGAAGACGTTGGTGATCTCGACCCCGGGCTGGCGTGTCGACTCGCGGATCGCGCGAACAGCGAGGTGTCGGGCGTCGATCAGGACCTGGAGCGGTCCCGCTGCGCGAGAGGAAGAATCTTCCGGTGCGGGCGGGACTTCGAGCGTGGTCATGCGGATCCGCCCTGGGTCGATTGCGCGGCCTGGCCAGCCTGACCGTCAGGTTCGATCCGGTGTCCGGTGGCCTTGAAGAAGACATCGTCGAGCGTGGCGCGGGCGAGCCGGAGATTGCTGAACGGGAGGTTGGCCTCGTCCAGCGTGCGAACCACGCGAGGCAGCGTGTCGTGGCCGCTCTTGCTGTAGACCGCGATGCCCTCGTTGAAGTCCCACTGCGCGTCTTCGACGTTGGGCAGCGGCAGCAACACGCCAACGGCGCGCTGCTGGGCGCGCTCGTTGCCCTCGACCTGGACGTAGATCACGTCGGCGGAGACGGTCGCCTTGAGTCCGTCGGGCGTGCCCTGCTGGACGATCTCGCCGGCGTCGAGGATTGCGATCTCGTCACATAGCTGGTCAGCCTCCTCCAGGTACTGAGTCGTGAGAAAGAAGGTGACGCCGTCCTCGCGGTTGAGCCGCTGTATGTAATCCCAGAGGTTCTGACGCGAGACGGGGTCGAGGCCGGTGGTGGGCTCATCGAGGAAGATGATCGAGGGTGAGTGAACCAGGGCAGAGGCGAGGTCGAGCCGGCGCTGCATACCGCCGGAGTAGTCCCCGATTCGGCGGTCCGCGTCTTCGCTGAGGTCAACGACTTCGAGCAGATGGGCGACCCGATCCTCAATCTCGCCGCGGGGCACGTTGTACAGCCGGGACTGGAGCCGCAACAGTTCGCGTCCGGTCTGGAGGATGTCGAGTCCGGCTTCCTGCAAGGCGACGCCGATGGCGCGGCGGACCTGGCGATCCTGGCTGAGCACATCGAATCCGGCGACCCGCGCCGAGCCCTCGGTTGGCCGCAGCAACGTGGTCAACATGCGGACGGTGGTGGTTTTGCCGCTGCCGTTCTGTCCGAGGAAACCGAAGATCTGGCCGGGCCGCACGCGGAGGTCGATGCCGTTGACGGCGTGGATATCGCCGAAGTGCTTGACCAGGCCGTAGGCCTCGATCGCGAGGTCGGCGTCGCGGTCGTGTTGGGGCGCGGTCGCGGCCAACTCCTGCCAGAGTCGCTCGGCGACCGTCGGGGCGTGATGGGGCGAGTGATTGGACATCGTTGCGAGCGTATCGACTCAACAGAAGGCTGATACTGAGTCGAGCGATAAGTCGTTTACGCGAGCCGGAGCCCCCCTCTGCCTTCGGCATCTCCCCCTGCTGCGCGGGGGGAGAGGAGATTGGCGCGTGAGTCTCAGACCGGGCGGAAGACGGGGATCGGGTAGGAGTCCTCGCCGGATTGCTCTTCGAACTCGACCCGGACGCGCTGGCCGATGTGAATGTCCTGGGTCGGGTCATCCACGCCGACGATGGTGCTCATCATGCGGAAGCCTTCGTCGAGGTCGATATAGGCGACGGCATAGGCGCCAAGCTCCTGGAAGCCGGGCATGCGGTTCTGTCGAACCACGGAGTAGGTGTAGACGGTGCCGAGGCCGGAGGAGACGTTCCAGCTGAGTCCGCGGTCGCCGGTGACGGTGGAGTGTCCGCGGGGGTAGAAGACGACGTTGCCGTCGGGGTCGGTCTGGTAGCGCAGTTCACCGGTTTTGCAGCCGTCCCAGAAGTGCTGGGTGTCCGGCTCGGGGAAGCTGGGTTGAGGTCGGTTGGCCATGTTGGATGTGCCTTTCGTTGCGGGGAGAGCCCCCCTCTGCCTTCGGCATCTCCCCCCGCTGCGCGGGGGGAGAGGGGTGTTCTGCAGCCTTGTTCCTATCTGCGCGGGAGGAGAGGAGATCGAGTTAGTCGGCGGCGAGGATGACGGTGCCGCCGGTGTGGGTGCCGCCGAGCAGGCCTCCGTTGCCGTGAGCGACAGCGAGTGATGCGCCGTCGACCTGACTGGTCGATTCGCCACGAAGCTGGCGGACGGATTCGAGCAGCAGGAAGAGTCCGCGCATGCCGGGGTGGTTGGAGGAGAGTCCGCCGCCGTCCGTGTTGAGGGTGAGGCCGGGTCGGTCGAAGGCGAGATGGCCGTCCTCGATGAATTGCCCGACCTCGCCCTTGGCGCAGAAGCCGAGGTCTTCGAGCATGACCGCGACGGTGATGCTGAACGAGTCGTAGATCATGGCGATGTCGATCTCGTCGGGGGTGACGCCGGCCTGGGCGAAGGCGGCGGGCGCCGACTGCGCACCTGCCGAGGTGGTGATGTCGCCGCCGTTTTCGCGGTACTTGGTGGCTTCGCCGGCGCCAATGATCCAGACGGGCTTCTTCTTGATGTCGCGCGCGATCTCGGGCGAGACGAAGACGGCCGCGCCGCCGCCGTCGGAGATCATGCAGCACTCAAGCAGATGCAGCGGGTCGGCGATCACCCGCGACTCGAGCACGTCTTCGACCGTGATTTCGTCGACTTTGACGAACTGCAGGTCGGTCATTGCCTTGACTGCCTCGGGATTGCGCATCGCGTGCTTACGCGTAGCGACCGAGATCTGAGCAAGCTGCTCGGTGGTGGTGCCGTATTCATGCATGTGGCGGTGGGCGACCATCGCGTAGTTGGAGATCAGGGTCGAGCCGTAGGGGGCTTCCATGTTCTGCTGCCAGGACGCGCCGCCGCGTCCCATGCCACCGGTGCCGATGGGTACGCGCATCGAGGCGGCAGTTGAGCCGTAAGTGGTCACTGCGACGTTGCAGCGTCCGGCGGCGATGTCGCGCAGCGCGTGGGAGGCGTGGAACTCGTAGGAGGAGCCGCCCACCTGGGTCGTGTCGAGCAGTCGGGGCTTGATGCCGAGATACGCGGCCAGCCCGAGTCCGCCGCCTCCCTCGCCGTCGAGCGCGTCGTAGAGTCCGTCCACATCGCCCCAATCGAGGCCGGCGTCGTCGAGGGCGCGCTTCATCGACTCGGCCTTGATCTGCATTGATGAGACGCCAGGGGCGACTCGCAATGGATACTCGTGAATGCCGGCGATCGCCGCCAGTCGTTCCTGTGCCATGTCACAGCCTTTCCTCATCATTGAGACGCAAGTGATTCAGCGTCCGTAAGACGCAAGCGCGCACAGGCTAGCGCCGATTCGGGCTCAGGCGTAGCCTGCCCTCATGCGCATCGGCCTGATCTCGGACACGCACCTACCCCAGTTGTTGCATTCGATGGACGAACTCGGACCCGAAACCGGGGAGGCGCTGGCCGGCGTCGACCTGATCCTGCACGGGGGCGATATCACCGTGCCGGCCGTGCTCGACTGGTGCGAGCAGTTCGCGCCGGTGCTGGCGGTGCGGGGCAACAACGACATCTTCGACGATCCGCGCCTGACCGAGCACCAGTTTCTCGAGGTCGAGGGGTTTCGCATCGGGCTGGCGCACGAACTGCGTCCGGAGTCGCGCCCGATCGGCGAGATCCTGGCGGCGTCGTTGGACGACGAGTGGGTGGACGTGTTGATCGGCGGAGATACGCACGTGGAGCGGCTGGAGTATCGAGACGACGTGCTGCTGATCAATCCGGGTAGTCCGTCCTTGCCGCATCACCTGTCGACGCGGTTGGGCGCCATCGGGATGCTGACGGTCACGCCGCACCGGCTGGAAGCGGAGATCGTTGCGTTGGGACCGAGCGAGGGTCACCGCAATCCGACGCGCCCGCAGCATGTGGTGATCGAGTACGGGCAGGTCGTCGAGGCATCGCTCGACGGTCACGCCATTGAAACCGACGAGTTCCTCAAGGCGCCGCACGAGCGCGTCGTTCCCGATTCGAGACTGAACGGAGCATGAGATGGATCTGCAACTGCAGGGCAAGCGCGCGCTGGTGACCGGCGGCAGTAGGGGGATCGGCAAGGCGATTGCGCGGGTGTTGGTCGAGGAGGGTTGCGAGGTCGCGATCTCGGCGCGCGATCCGGAGCGTCTCGCGGTGGCGGCAGACGAAGTCGGCGCGAAGGCGTGGTTTGCCTACGACGCGGCGGACGACGACTCGGTGGAGGCGATGGTCTCGGGCGCGGCCGAGGCGATGGGCGGGCTGGACATCCTGGTCAACAATGCGGCGTCGCCGGGCAGCGTGCACGGTCCAATGAAGCTCGCCGACCTGACCGCCGACCACGCACTCGCCGATCTGCAGGTCAAGGTGCTGGGTTATCTGCGCTGCTCGCGTGCGGCCGCCCCCTACATGCAGCAACAGGGCTGGGGTCGGATTGTCAATGTGTCGGGGCTTGCGGCGCGCGGATCGGGCAACACGGTGGGTTCGATCCGCAATGTGTCGGTGGCAGCGATGACGAAGAATCTCGCCGACGAACTGGGGCCCGACGGAATCAACGTGACCGTGGTGCATCCCGGGCTGACGCGGACCGAGGCGACGCCGGATCGGATCGCCCAGATCGCAACGTCGAGCAGCATCTCGCTGGAGGAAGCCGAGCAGCGGATGGCGTCGGGCAACTCCGTGCGCACGATCATCGATTCCGACGATATCGCCAACATCGTGGCGTTCCTGGCCTCGCCGAAGTCGATCGCAATCACCGGCGACACGATCGCGGCGGGCGGCGGCGTCGGTCGTGGGATCTACTACTAGAGCCGCGGCTACAGGATCCGATACTGGTGTGGGCGGCGGAAGAGTTCGTAGTAGGGAGTCACGGTCCAGCCGGGCGGATTGACGGCGTCGATCCGCTCCCGGTCTTCGTCACTGATCGTGACGTCGGCAGAGCCGAGATTGTCCTCGAGCTGGGCCATCGTCCTGGGCCCGATGATTGGGCTGGTGACGCCGGGCTGCTGCTCGCACCAGGCGAGCGCAAGCTGCGAGAGGCTGCAGCCCTTCTCCTGGGCGATCGGCGTGAGCGCTTCGATCACGTCGAAGACGCCGTCGGTGAGCCGATTCTGAGCCTGTGGAGTCAACGCATAGCGACCATCGGCGGGCAATGGCTCGCCTCGCTGGTAGCGCCCGGTAAGCAGGCCGCCGCCGAGCGGTCCCCAGGGGATGACGGCGATGCCGAAGCTGCGGGCGGCGGGCAGCAGTTCGCTCTCGACCCGTCGGTCGAGCAAGTTGTAAGCGGGCTGCTCGCAGACGACGCGGTTGAGTCCTAGTTCTTTCGCCACCCAGAGCGACTCGACCAGCTCCCAGCCGCCGAAGTTGCTCGTGCCGATGTAGCGCACCTTGCCGTCGCGGATCAGGTCGTCGAGCGCGCGCAGCGTCT
>JAPPBK010000100.1 GCA_026705105.1 Chloroflexota bacterium
CAACGAAGGCATATTCAACGAGCACTTCCCCGCCGAGTTCCAACAGGGCGCACCGTGCGTCCACTCGCTGCTCGCCCACCCGCTACAGCGCGGACGCCTCTGGCAGCAGAATCACTTCGGACAGTATCGCTCCGACGACGACGGAGAGAGCTGGCACGTCGTCGGCGAGGATCTGCCCGGCGTCTTTGGATTCCCCACTGCCATCGACCCTCGCGACCCCGACGTCTGCTACTTCGTCCCGCACGACTCCGACCAGGCGCGCATGCCCTACAACGGCGCGCTCGCGGTCTACCGCACCCGCGACGCCGGCGAGTCGTGGGAACGGCTTGCCGACGGCCTGCCGCAGGAGGGCTTCTACCACACGGTCTACCGGCACGCCCTGGGACAGGACGCGGGCGATCCGTTGGGCCTCTACTTCGGCTCCAGCGGAGGGGAACTCTACGGCTCCACGGACGACGGCGAGCACTGGTCATTGATGCGCGAGCACCTCGCCCCGATCACCGCCGTCCGCGCCTTCCCGCTGGACTAACTCCGATCCGCTCTCCCCTCTCCCCCGCCCTGCGGTGGGAGATGCCGTAGGCAGAGGGGCGCGCTCGGTTCGGTCGTATCTTCAGGGAGTGACCACTCAGCCTCCGGAAACGCAGCGCGCAGGCGATGCCGCCTCGCAGGAACTGCCCGAACTGCGCCGGCCGCTCACCCTGCGCGCAGGACTCTTCGCCTTCCTGCTGGTCCTCTTCTGGGGCGGACAGCCGGTCGCGATCAAGGCCGGGCTCGAGGAAGGCGTCGGCCCGCTCCGACTGAGCGCCATCCGCATGGCGCTCGGCGGCGCGGTCGTGCTGATCTACGCGGTCGTCACGCGCACGCGGATTCGGCCGTCCCGTGGGGAAGTGCGGCCGTTGCTCGGCCTCGGCGTCCTCTTCGTTGTCCAGACCTACCTGATGTACGCAGGCGGCGACCAGACCAGCTCCGGCCACGCCTCGGTGCTGATCTTCTCCTTCCCGCTCTGGACCGCGGTACTCGGACACATCTTCATCCCCGGCGATCACATGTCGATCCGCCGCACGTTTGGCCTGTTGATTGCCTACGGCGGAGTGGTCGTCGTCTTCGTCGGCGGGCTCAGCGCGCCCGGAGCGACGATCCACGGCGATCTGATGACCGCCTGCTCGGCCATGTTGCTCGCCTCACGCCAGATCTACCTCGCCCATTTCTCGCACAGCATCCATCCGGCCCGCCTGCTGCTCACCCAGTCGGTTGCCGCCGTCTTCGTCTTCGGCATCCTCGGACTGACGCTCGAATCAAGCGGACCGGTCTGGACCACGGACTTCGTCATCGCGCTCGTCCACCAGGGCATCGTTATCGGCGGACTCGGGTTCATTGGCAACGTCTGGCTGATCCAGCGGTACCTGCCCTCGCAGGTGGCGGCGACGATGCTCTTCGCCCCAATCTGCGGCGTGATCTTCAGTTGGTTGCTGTTGGGCGAGTCGCTCGGCTACGAGGTTGTCGTCGGCGTCGCCTTGCTTGTCGGCGGCAGCGCCATCGTCCAACTCCGACGCCAGCCCACGCCGACCGCCTAGTTCCAGTCGTCCAGGCCCAGCAGCTTGCGACCCAACGGGGTCAGCTCAGCAGGCGGCGTCATCGCCTCCTTGCCCCGCGAGTCACCCGGGAACGCCCGTGGATTCTGAAAGGCCGGATGCGTCGACTCGCGCCACGAGGCGATCCGCTGCTCGCGCAACACCTCGTTCGACGGCTCGGCCGGGAACAGGCGCACGTACTGCGCCAGCCGCGGCTTGTCCGACAGATTTCGGCTGTTGCCGTGCGGCAGCGCCGAATGCCAGATGATGAAGTCGCCGGCACTCGCCTCGATCTCGATCGGCGGACCAATCTGCTCGGGAAAGCGCTCGTGCAACTGCTGGTGCCGCAAGTCCTGATCCGAGATACCGGCTGAAATCTCGGCCGCCCGACGATGCACGCCGGGCACGCACTGGAATCCGCCCTCGCCCTCGCGCGTATCGACCAGGTAGAGCACTCCCTGGACCAGGAACGGCGTCGGCGTCTCGCGCACGTCGATATCCCAGTGCACCATCCCCTGATGGTCGTACTCGGGATGCGCCTCGTTCGGCGGCGGCTTCAGGTTGGCGCGATCGATGAAGACCCACAGATCGTCGCGGCCGAACAGGTCGCGGAACAACTCGTAGATGCGCGGATGCTGGCGCACGTCCCACAACGCCTGGTGGTGATACATCTCCACCATGCCGTTCGGACGATGCGGCTCGCGATACCAGTCCGAGGTCTGATCCCGATCGAACTCCAGGAAGTCCCAAATGGCGTCAGTCACCGCATCCACCTGCTCGCGCGGAATCAGCTGGCGAATGACCAGGTACCCGTTCTGATCGAAGAACTCGCGGTCGGCGTCGGTCAGCATCGAAGCCTCCTCAGCTAGTCGTCGAACGGCGGCTCAACTCCGGGCGGCATTGCGACGTTGAACGTGTTCAGCCCAATCGAGACCAGCGCGTAGTAGCCCATCACCGAGGCAACCTCGAACACGCCGCGTTCGCCGATCATCCCCTTCAGCGACTCATACGTTTCGTCCGAGACGCGCTGGTGCTCAATCAGCTCGCGTCCGAACTGGTAGACCGTCTGCTGCCGCTGGTCACCGAAGAAGGGTTGCTCCCCGTCTCGGATCGCGTCGATCGCTCCCTCCGAGACGCCGGCGTTCTTGGCCAGCCGGGCGTGCGCCCAGAACTCGAAGTTGGCCCGCCAGTGACCGCCCATCGTGCAGATCGCCACTTCGAGTAGATCGTTGGGCAGCGAGGTCTCGTAGCGCACGGCAGCGCCCAGCTTCTGGATCGCGTCGCCCAGCAGCGGCGACTGGAAGAGCGCGTTGAAGGGGCCGATCAGCGCGCCGTCCGCGCCGGCCAGCCCGCCGTGCTCGCGTTCCGGATTGCCTCGCGGACCGGTCGTGATGTTGTCCCATAGGACGCGCTGATCGTCGTCCAGCGTGTCGAACGTCTGCGGCTCAAGTCGCGGCATGGTCACTCCTCCGAATCTGGTGCAGTTGGCGTCAATCGTCTGGCGTGGGCCGGCAGCAGTTCGTCGGGATACGCACTGCCGACCAGGCCCTTGGTTTCAAGCTCGGCCAGGTCGCTCTCCGAGTATCCCAGCAGGTCGCAGTAGACCTCGCGGTTGTGTTCGCCCAGGCCCGGCGGCGGCGTGCGCAATCGGTTCGGCGTGCGGCTCATCGTGAACGTCAGACCCGGATAGCGGTGCGTGCCCACGCCCCCCACCGTCATCTGTTCGAAGAACCCGACCTCACGCAGGTGCCGGTCCGAGAGCGCGTCAAACGGATCGTTCAGCGGCGCGGCGCAGATGCCGGCCTCTTGCAGTTTGTGAAACAGATCTTCCTTGTGCCAGATCTCTGTTTCGCGGCCGATCAACTGGTCCAGCGCGCGCGAGTTCAACTTTCGCGCCTCGGCGTTCGAGAATCGCGCGTCCATCGGGGCGTGCGCCAGCTCCGATTGCACCGAGGCCTCCCCTGGACCGGCCGCCAACGCGTCGCACAAGGTGACGAAGTCCGCATCGGAACCGACGTCAATGGCGATCCATTGGTCGTCGCCACGGCAGGGATAGACCCCGTAGGGAGCCCGAATCGCGTGGCCGTTGGCCTGCGGCGGCGGATTGACGCCGTTCATCGAGTACTCGAACAAGTACTCGGCCAGGGTCGGGATGAAGCTCTCGTTCAGCGGCATTTCGATCATCTGACCTTTGCCCGTCTGCTCCCGACGCCGCAACGCCATCAGCACGGCGACCGCGCCCTGGACGCCCGAGAGTCCGTCGCTCGCCAGGGTTTCGCCGATGCCATCGGGCCCGCGATCCGGGTAACCACGCAGGTGCGTGTGCGCCACCATCGCTTCGACGTGCAGGCCGAAGGCGCGATAGCCGGAGTACGGCCCTTCCAATCCGAATGCAGGCATGCGCAGCATGATCAGGCGCGGATTCACCTCGCGCAGCGTCTCCCAGCCGATGCCGGCCTTGTCGATCGTGGTCGGCACGTTGTTTTCGACCAGGACATCACACTGTGCGATCAGCTTGAGGAAGGCCTCCTTGCCCTCGGGCGACATGATGTCGCAGGTCATCGAGCGCTTGTTGCGTGCATGCGAGTTGAACGACGCATTGCGGTTCCAGGGCTCCTCGCCCGGCTCCGCATCGGGATACTGCGGCTGCACGCCGATCGCCGCGCCGCGCAGCATTGCCTCTCGCGACTGCACGTTGTCGGCGCCCCGCGTGTAGGGCTGCATCCGGTTGACCGGCTCCACGTTGATCACGTCCGCGCCCCACTCCGCGAGCAACTGCGTCACGTGCGGTCCGGCCCAGACCACGGTGACCGCCGCGACGCGGATGCCGTCAAGCGGCAGGTGCAGCGAACTGCTCGGGCCCTCGGGCAATGAATGCCGCAGGTCTTCCAGCGGGTCAGGCGGCGTCAGATCGAGCACCACTCGAGAATGCTCTCCGAGTCTCGGCGAGCGCCTGGGCCGAGGCGGTTGCGACTCGCTCATGCGGAACGGGAATCCGGGATAGGGCAACGGATTGCCGTGCCAGTGCGTGATCTCATGCCACCAGTCGCGCGAGGCGAGCTGCGGGTCCTCAAGCACATCGGCGACCGTCATCACCGCGCCGGCCAGCAAGCCGGCCGCCTGGGCCGAGGCCACCGCCTCGACTTTGCCCATTGCCGACAGGTGCGCTTCGACCGCTTCATCCACGCGCGCCCCGAATCCGGAACCCGGACGTGGTCCGGCGAGATAGTCCGGATCCTCCAGCAGGTCTTCGCGGCCCACCCAGCGCATCAGCCGAGGCATTCGATTGCCCGCACCGACAATGTTCACGAACCCGTCGGCGCAGGGATACATCCCGAATCCGACCAGCCGTCGCGTCGGCAGCGCCCGGCCCGGCGAGACGCCGCTGTATTCGGCGGCCACCAACTGGATCGTGCGCCGATCACGGCAGCCGACCTGGCAGCGATAGACCGAAATGTCGATCCAGTCGCCCGCCTGTCGATCCTGCTCAACCCGCTTCAGCGCCAGGAGGATCGCAAACGCCGCCGTCGCACCGGCGTGATAGCTCGCATAGTGCCCCGCCACTTTGATCGGCTCGCGATCGGCGGCGCCGGTCGCGTGCAGCGGCCCGCCGATCGCCTGCATGGTGATCTCCGAGCCTCGATACAGGCGATACGGCCCGGTCTGTCCGTACGGGGTGATCGAGCACATGACCAGCTTCGGATTGATCGCGTGCAGCGTCTCCCAGCCCCATCCCGCCTCTTCGGCGTCGCCGGGACGCAAGTCCTCGACCACCACGTCCACGATCTGCGCCAGCCGCCGCACCGTCGCCGCGCCGTCATCCGTGTGCGGATCGAGCACGATTGACTGCTTGTTCGTGTTCAGGTGCAGATACAGGCCCGAGGCCTCGATGTCCGGCTTGCGATCGACGAATGGGCCGGACTGCCGCGCTGGATCTCCGCCGCGCGGTTCCGCCTTGATCACGCGGGCGCCGTAATCGGCCAGTAGCTTCGTGGCGTACGGACCGGCGACCCCGGTGGTCAAGTCCAGGACGACAAGGCCCTCCAACGGTCCGGCCATACGCTCCCTGACAACAACTAAGCGCCCTGACAGCCCGGGACGGTTGCGGCCATGCTAGGTCACATACGCAACTCCGCAGAAATGGGCAGGCAGGCGACGACGCGCCTCGACGCTGCGACGCTGCGACTCTAGCGAACGCGACGGGCCGGCAACCCCAGTTGCGGACGCACGCCGGCGTCGAAGTTCCACTCCAGCGCCGCGCCGTGCTGACGCGCGGTCTGCAAGTCGCGCCAGCGGCGCTCCAGTGTCCAACTCCGTCGCGCCGCCTTGGTCCCGCCCGCCTTGAACAACCGCTCGACGGCGTCAACGCAGGCATGCACCGCGTGGACGTTGGCCAGCCGGCAGCGGCCCAGCGTCTTCGGGTCAGCCTCGTCCCGTTCCACCATCGGCCAGGCGCGTGTCCAGGCCTCCTGTACCAGCGCCCGCGCCGCCGACACCGCCGCCTGCGCCCGCGCATACTCCAGACGGAACGGCTCCCGCTCTCGCAACGCTGACACGTCACCGGTCGTCGACTCCCCTGACCAGACCGCAAGGTCGTCCAGCGCGCCTTGTGCCGTACCGACCGCGTGGCCCGCATTCGCAATCCAGGCCACGAGAGAACGGTCGGGCACGCGCCACTGTGGACCATCGGCGCAGGCGGGCTCCAGGGCCGCCCAGGTGTGCGCCTCCTGGACGAAGGCGTCATCCAGCTCCCAATCGTGACTTCCCGTGCCGCGCAGACCCATCGCATCCCAGGTCTCGATCACTCGTCCCGCTCGCTGAGGAAGCAGCGCGAACCGCACCTGATCCTCGAAGTCCACAAACGTCGCCACGATGTGCGTCGCGTGTTCAACCCCGCTGACGAAGTTCAAGCGTCCGCTCAGCCGATAGCCCGCAACCTCCGGCTGCGCGGTGGTCATCACTCGCGACGAGCCCACGATCCGGCAGCTCGGGCCGCCCGGCTCCTCGCCGCCAATCATCTGGCTCAGGATCGAGTTGGGCAGGTACGAGGCCAGCAGCGAGACCTCGGACGAGATCATCACCACCCAGGCAAGGGAGGCGTCGGCGTGGGCCAGCGCTTCGATCACATGGAACACGACCAGCGGATGCGCCTGCTCGCCGTGGCTGCGCGCGGGATGTTCAGCCGAAAGAGGCCGCGCTCGGTCAGGGCCTCGATCAGATGCGGCGGAATCGTTCCGCTCGCCTCGATCTCGCCCGCGCACTCGCGGATCGCCGGCTGCAACGAGCGCGCAGCAAGCACGAGTGAATGTTCCTCGTACCCGGCAAAGGGATGCGCGAGTTCTGACATGGTCGCAGGCTAAAGGGACGCACCTAGACTGAGCCGCAACACGACCCGAAGCGAACAGCAGCAGGATGAGCACCGCCATGACGACCGAACGCTCCCAATCCGCCGACGCCGCCTTGCGCGAGCGTGCCCGCTCCGTCATCCCGAACGGCATGTACGGCCACCAGAGCGCCTCCTATCTGCCCGAGAACTTCCCCCAGTTCTTCGCCCGCGGCGAAGGTTCGCACCTCTGGGACGTCGA
>JAPPBK010000374.1 GCA_026705105.1 Chloroflexota bacterium
GTTTTCTTCGACGAGGGCGCGCTGGTCGAACAGGGCACGCCCGAGCACTTCTTCACCAACCCGCGCGAGGAACGCACGAAGCTGTTCCTCAGCCAGATCCTCTAGGACCGACGTGACTGACTTGAGCGGCGTCAAGGCCCTCACATTTGACGTCTTCGGCACCGTGGTCGACTGGCGCTCCTCGGTCTCGGCCGAGGTCGCGGCATTCCTCACGCGACATGGTGCTGACGCGGATGCGGGCATGTTCACCGACCGATGGCGCCGTGAGGGCTACGCCGGCGGCATGAGACTCGTGCGCGACGGCGAGCTGCCCTTCCAGACCGCCGATCAGCTCCATTTGCGCATGCTCAGGATCCTCCTGAAAGAGCTGAGCATCAAGGCCGAAGACGCCGAGGTCGAAGAACTGAACCGCGCCTGGCATCGGCTGCATCCCTGGATCGACTCGCCCGGCGGCATGCAGCGCCTGCGCTCGCGCTTTGTCGTCTCGACGCTCTCGAACGGCAACGTCGACCTGCTGGTCAACATGGCCAAGTTCGGCGGGCTGCCCTGGGACTGCGTCCTCTCGGCGCAGATCACCGGCGCGTTCAAGCCCGAGCCGCAGTGCTACCGGCGGGCGGCCGAGCTGCTGGGTTGCGAGTCATCCGAGGTGATGATGGTCGCCGCCCACCAGGGGGACCTGCTCGCCGCTGCCAGGACGGGGATGCGCACCGCCTTCGTCCCTCGACCTGACGAGGCCGGCCCCAACTTCCCCGTCGATCTCACGCCCGATCCTTCCTTCGATATCGTCGCCACCGACTTCCACGACCTCGCCGCCCAACTCGGCTGTTAGGAGCACCGCATGTACCTCAACCCTGACGACTACACGACCATCGACATCGTCAAGCGCTCGGACGGCGTGACGGTGGCGACGCTGAATCGTCCGGAGAAGCTGAATGCGGTCAACGCAACGATGCACCGCGAGCTATCCACGCTCTCGATCGACGCGAACCGCGATCCCGAGACGCGCGTGCTGGTGCTGACCGGGGCCGGACGCGCCTTCTGCGCCGGCGGCGACTTCTCAGGCAGCCGCGACGGGCGCTCGGGCGCGAACTACCTCAACGATCTCAACGAGGCGCGGCTGATCGTCGACAACTGGCTCGACTGCGAGAAGCCGACGATTGCGGCGGTGAACGGGTACGCGCTCGGACTGGGCGCGACCGTGGCGCTGCTCTCGGACGTGGTCTACATCGGCCGCTCAGGCGTGCTGGGCGACACGCACGTCAACATGGGCATCGGCGCGGGCGACGGCGGCGGCGTGGTCTGGCCGATGTTGATCGGTCCCGCCCGCGCGAAGTACTACCTGATGACCGGCGAGCACATCAAGGCAGAGCAGGCCAAGGAGCTCGGCCTCGTCCAGGATGTCGTTGAAGACGACGAGCTGATGCCGACCGCGCTGGCACTCGCCGAGCGGCTGAGCAACGGTCCGCTGGCGGCGATTTCCGCTTCAAAGGTGCCGATCAACAAGTGGATCAAGCAGGTCAGCAACATGGTCCTGCCACTCTCGCTGGCCATGGAGCAGGTCACGATGGGCGGCGACGACGCGGTCGAGGCGCAGGCCGCCTTCCGCGAAAAGCGCCAACCTGACTATCGGCGCTAACGCCGTACGCCGAATCGGGGCTACGCTAACACGCAGTGCGGGGCGCGCCGCGTTGTCCGGGCAGTGATGCGACGGGGCGATTCAGTCGTTGAATGGCAGGTATTGCGATATGGGCCATATGGCGTTGCGTCCGACGCTGTCCCGTCACTTGTTGATCTCCTTCCTCTTCACGCTCCTTGCGACCGGCCTCGTGTTGGCAGCCTGCTCCGACGGCGCTGAGCAGGAACAAGCGGCGGACTCACAACCGGACGCGACTGCCGAAGTCGAGCAGCAAGTCGAACAGTCCCAGCAGACGGACGAGCAGCCTGCGCAGCCGCAGCAACAGCAGGCCACGGAACAACCTGACCAGGTCGAGGAATCGACACAGGAACAGCCGGCACGGCCTTCCGCCGCGCAATCGATGACTGCGGCGCCGCGCCAGGGACAGCAGGGCTACGGCACGGATGATCCCTACGCGAGCAGCGAGGGCCAGTCCGGTCAGGACTCCGCCGCTCCCGTACCGCCTGTCCGCCAGTGGCTGGCCGAGGGCGTGTCGCTGACGCCGAGCGTGCCGGCAGCGTTCGACGAGTACGGCTGGTCGGCGGTGATCGAGGGCGATGTGCTCGCGGTCAGCGCTCCGTACCACGATGTCCTGGGCGAGGACACCGGCGCGGTCTTCATCTTCGAACGGATCGACGGCGAGTGGGTCGAAACGGCCTATCTGCTGCCGCCGTTCGCCGATCCGTTGGGCTGGTTCGGGCGCTGGCTGGCGATTGATCAGGGCCGCCTGGTGATCGGCGCGCCCTATGAGGACGTACTCACCGAGGACGGCAGTTTCATCGAGGACGCCGGCGTGGCCTACGTCTACGAGAAGGTCGGCGGCGACTGGATCCGTACCGGCACGCTGCTGCCCGCCGTGCCAGTCACCGGCGCCTCGTTCGGCTGGAGCGTCGCGATCTTCGGCGACCGCATCGCCGTCGCGGCCTGGGAGGACCAGGTGGAGGGCGTGGGCGCAGGCTCGGTCACGGTGTTTCGCCAGCACAAGGGCCTCTGGCGGGCCGAGGCCGTGTTGACGCCTGCGGAACCAACACACCGTCAGATGTTTGGTCGCGACATCGAGCTGTTCAATAACGTGCTGGTCGTCGGCGCGCCCGGAGACGATACGATCGCCGAGGACGCGGGCGCTGTCTTCGTCTGGCATCACTACAACAACGAATGGAACTTCGCCGGCAGGCTGCTGGCCTCTGATGGTCAGGAGCTCGACCGTCTCGGTTCGCAGGTTGCCCTGTACGAAAACTGGCTGGTCGCGGGCGGATATGACCACGACGAACCGCTCTGGAGCATGGGCGCGGTCTACGTCTGGAAACTCGATAACCTCTGGGAGTTTCACTCGAAACTGACAGCCTCCGATGCGCAACCGGGCGACTGGTTCGGCTATGCCACAGCGATCGAGGGCGACCGGATGGTGATTGGCGCGCCGCACCGCGCCCATCCCGAGTCACAGACCTACCGCAGCGGGGCGGCCTACGCGTTCGAGCTGCGTGACGATGAATGGGTCGAGGTCGGCGTGTTCGGACCCGTCGACGCCGTACTGGCCGGGGAACGCGCCGAGTTCGGCTGGGCTACGGATGTCTCAGGCACCACCGTCGTGGTCGGCGCCTGGCTCGCCGATACCGCAGCCGGAGAGGACGCCGGTGACGCCGCGGTCTACGAGATTCCGACCGATGACGCTAGCGATCCGGACCCCGAACAGTGACGCCGCCGTCGACCGGCAAGATCACCCCGGTCACGTACTTGGCCTCGTCGCTGGCCAGGTAGACCGCCGCCCAGGCGATGTCCCACGGTTCGCCCTCCTGCCTCAGCAGGCTGGCGTTCTTGCGACGCTCGCGCAGCTCGTCGGGCATCCCCGCGGCGTAGACCATCGGCGTGTAGACCGGACCGGGCATGATGCAGTTGGCGCGGATACGATCGCGGCCATGATCGACGGCCAGCGCTTGTGTCAGTGTCGCCACCGCCGCCTTGCTGACGCTGTAGGCGGTCAGTCCGCGAGGGCGCAGCGCCGCAATCGACGAGACGTTGGTGATTGCGCCGCCGTCGTTCTCGCGCAGCGCCGGAACCGCGTGCTTGCAGGTCAGCATCATCGAGGTCACGTTGACCCGCTGCACGTGATCCCACTCGACCTCCGAGATCTGTTCGACCGTGCCGCGTCCGCCGATGCCGACGTTGTTGTGCAGCACGTCGAGCTTGCCGTAGCGGCTGACGGCGTCGGCGACGATGCGCGCGCAGTCCTCGGTCGAGGTGACGTCGGCGACCGCGATCGCGGCGTCGTTGCCTTCGGCGCGGATCATGTCCAGCGTCGCTTGCACTGCGGCTTCGTCGCGGTCTACGAGCAGCAGGTCCGCGCCCTCACGGGCGAACAGAATCGCGGTCGCGCGGCCGTTGCCGATTCCCTCCGCGCGGGACCCCGCGCCGGTGATGATCGCTGACTTACCCGCGAGTCTGTCGGGCATGACACATCCTCTCAGTCGATGTCGATCGGTCTGGCCGCCGGCTCCGGGTGCTGCGGCTTGAGCGCCACAATGTCCCGCCAGTTGGACAGCGTGGAGGGCAACGGCGTTCCGCGCTCGCGGCGGTTGGCGCGGACCCAGAGGATCATCACGATCAACAGCAGCGGGCCGTAGAACGCGGCGATGCCGTGGAACACCGTTGAGAGCGGATACGCGTCCACGACTTCACCGAAGACCGGCAGGAAGGGCAGCATGATCAGGGCCCAGCCCATGTGGTTGAGCGAGAGCGCCGTGGCTCGCAGTCGCGAGGGCACGCGGCGGTTGAGGTAGCCCTCCATCAGCGGCATCTGCGCGCCTCGGGCGAGTCCGAGGATCACGAACAGCCCAATCGCGCCCAAATGATCGAACAACCCGATACCGACGTAGACCAGCACGACCCAGAAGGGCATCGAGGCCAGCGTCCGCACAATGCCAAATCGCATTGCCAGCCAGAACGCCAGCGCCGCGGCGACCACCGTGGCGATCCGCGCCGGCGCTTGCAAGGCGGAAAACAGCCAGCCGACCTCGACGCCCTGCTCCTTGAGGAACGGTTGCAGCAGGTAGAATTCCGGCACCATCGACGCGACCAGTAGCGCGCTGAAGATGAGGGAGTAGCGAATCGTCGGCGTTCGAGCGGCCAGTCGCAACGTCTCCCTGAGCAACTCCATGTAGGACGGTCCCCGCGACTCCGTCTCACCTTCCTGCTTGGGCGGTTCGCGGAAGAGGAGTGAGATCAACAGCGCGAGTCCAGTCGCTGTCGTACCGCAGAGCAGGGCTCCCCGGGCGCCGATTTCGCCGGCGATCACGCCACCGGCGAAAGTCGCCAACACGAGTGCCAGCGATCTCACCGCGAACGCGCGCCCGGCCTGTCGCTCGAAGTCGCGCTGCCGTCCAAGCGCCTGCAGTGTGTCGTGCAGGAAGGCGCTGTCGGTTCCAGTGACGCTGACCATCGCCAGGCCCCACAACAGCCAGGCGACCGCTGCCATCCAGAAGCCGTCGGAGAAGGCGAACCAGGCCGTGAACGCCATGAAGATGACCAACGAGGCGCGGATTGTTCGCACCCGGCCAAAGCGGTCGGCCAGTGCGCCGGCCAGCGGCTGACCGAACGAGGTGATCACGTAGAACGCGGGACCAATCGCCCCGAGCTGGGCAAAGGTCAGCCCCACCTCGTCGGTCACGAAGATGATCCAGACCGGCATCCAAAAGTGCAGGTCGTGGAAGAAGTAGAACAACGGATAGAGACGCAGATTGCGCCGCCAGGCTGGTCGCTGGTCAACTCCGTTAAGGCTGGGTCGCGAACTCACGCACGCAGGGTAGGGCGTTGCGGGAGCTGTCAATCAATCGGCACCGCGCGGTACAGGCGGACCGGGTCGGGAATCCCCTTCATCACCACGGGGCCCAGTTCTTCGAACTCGGCGACGGAATCGTCGCCCAAGGCGTCCAGCGTCGCTTCCGAGATCAGCAGTTCGGTCGCGCCCGCCTCGTCGGCGACTCGGGCGGCGAGATTGACATCGTGCCCGATTAGGTCGGCGCGGCGTCGCGTCTGACGGCCCCAGTGAATGCCCATTCGCACCCAGAGCGGGTGCAGCGTCTCGAGCGAGTACTGCTCGAATTGGCGCATCAGCCGCAGACAGGTGTCGAGTGCTGCGTCGGCGTCGGGGAACCAGAGCATCAGCCCGTCCCCCAGTTCCTTGACCAGCCACGACCCGGCGGGCAGGAACTGGTTGACGATCTGCTCCTGCACGGTGAGCAAATCGTTCGCGGCTTCGTCGCCTTCGACGGCATTGAACTCCGTGAAGCTGACGATGTCGGTGAAGACGACGGCGCCCTCGATGGAGTTGGTCGGAACGGCGTTCACAGTCGATGCTGGCATGGAGGGCTGGCCGCGGGCTGGTGCGTTGGAGTCTGCGATCTCATCGTCGCTGTGCCGAGCTGGGTCTTCCGAAATCAGTGTGTGCCTACCTTGATCGCGCCCGACACCGTGGCCACCGTGATCGTCAAGTCGTTGCCTTCCGTGCAATCCACGTCCAGGCTGCCCGACTTGCGGTGACACTTGATCTCGGGCGCTCGGTGTTTGGGAATGCGGACCTTGATCCCGCCGGAGACCGTCGCCGCGCTGATATCGCCGGCGCCGTCGGAAGCGATGTCGATCTTTCCGCTGACGCTCATCGCTTCGGTCGAGCCGATGATCTGCTTCAAGCTGATCCTGCCGCTGACCGAGGCTGCTCGCGCGCTGCGTGCGTGTCCGACCACGATGGTGCCGGAAATCGTACCGGCGGCGGCGCGGCCGTGTGTGCGGGCGATCTCGATCTTGCCGTCGCGAGTCTTCACGTCGGCGGAGCGGGCGCTGTCGACGCTGATCTTGCTGCTGCCGCTCTTGAGTTTGACGTTGCCGAAGTCGCCCCGCAGATCGACTCGGCCCGAGTCGCTGCCGGCCAGGACGTGGGTGGCCGGTGGGCACTTCACGGTGAGCGCGTTGCTGCCGCGTCCCGAGCGGATGTGCAATCGCCCCTTCTCGCGCCAGATCTGCTTGCGCTTGGCCTGTTCGTCGAGGCCGTCCACCTCGACATCGACGCGCCCCTCTTCGGCGATGACCACGAGCGAGCCGGAGCGGGTCGTAATCTCCAGGCCGTCGGCATCGCGCAGCTCTACGGTGCGTCTCATGCACTGGAGGTTAGACACGCCAACCGGCGTTCGCCGCCTGAGCGGACGGGAACTGTTGTGCGCGACATATAGACTTGGCGCACCAGAGTACAAAGCGGGAGAAGTTACACCTGATGACCTACGAACAGATCCTGACGGAAACGATCGGCCGAGTCGGCGTGATTCGACTGAACCGGCCGGAGAAGCTGAACGCCTGGACCGACGTGATGGCTACGGAGATGACCGACCAGATCCAGGCCTGGAACGACGACGAGGGCATCGGCGCAATCGTGATTGCGGGCGAAGGACGGGCCTTCTGCGCGGGGGCCGACCTGCAGG
>JAPPBK010000095.1 GCA_026705105.1 Chloroflexota bacterium
GTGAGTCTTGCCTGAACCTGGGCCAGCGATGACCAGCAGAGGGCCAGCGAGATGCCCGATTATGTTGCGCTGAACCTCGTTGAGCTCCGGGTAGCGTTCAAGAATGGCGGGAGCGATCATGCGAGAAGGCCTAGCGCGACTGGCGGCGCGCGAAGGCCACCGACGGAAAGAAGCGTGCGGCTGATTCGAGTAACCCGAGCAATGGTCAGTGCCACCGAAACGTCCCTGGGACCGTTCGCACCGTTGTATCGTCCACGTGGCCTAGGTCCATCGGGCATGAGTTGCTGCAGAACATCTCCACGTATTGTTTCAAGAGGCGCGACTCCCGCAGCACATCCGTATCGTGAGCGAGGTGAGCAATAACCTCCTGGGACACGAGCACGATGAGTTTCGCCCTAGCCCTCGAGGCGATGACGTTGAAGCGGTTGAGACTCATCAGAAATTCCTCTTCCTCGGCGATTTGGTCCGGATCCCCAAGCGTGTAGGATGCGATGATGACATCCCGTTGCTGGCCCTGGAAACGCTCAACCGTATCAACCGCGCCCCTTATCCAGTCCGCCACTCGTCCGGTCGCGTTAAGGACTTGTTGCAGCCGCGTCACGATAAGGCCCTGTTGAGCGCGGTGGGGTGTGACTACTCCAACAGCCTCGCGCCAGAAGTCGATTGTCTCGTACGGCATGACACTCGGCGGATGGGGCGAACCCGTGATGGGATCGTTCTCGTTTCTCAACCGCGAGGCGGCGCGCCCCTGAAGCAGGAAGAGTAGCGCGGCCACAGCGTCGGCTTCGAAGTCGTTGCGCTGGCTGCTACGCCCGTCGTCGTAAACAAAGCAGACAGCTGGCTGGTCGGGGTCGAGCAGGGTCGCCCAATCCGGTGTCCAGAAGAGTGCGTCCGGCCAGTCGGCAGGTTGGGCCACGGGGATGGGAGACAGCAGTTCCACGCGCATTTGTGGCGAGTTGCTACTCAGAGACGCTTCGTAGCCTGCATGGCGCGCGAAAGCGACGATTGTGTCGTTTGAACGGTAGTTCACCCCAAGCGCGCTTTCTGGTACTTGGTGGAACTGGCGCCAGAACGAGTAGACCGATCCGACCAATTCCTCCAGGCCCTTGGGCGGTTCGGCTTGGTGAATCGGCGGCAACTGGAGGGGATCGCCCGCCAGTACCATAGCGCCATCGCTGGCGATCGCGCTGATCGGAAGGATGGAGTGCGCCACGTCCATCTGCGAGGCTTCATCGATCACGATAAGGTCGAACCACTCTGCCTGGGCGGGGCCGTCGTTGCAGGTCAGAAGGTTGTGAGTCTGTTGGGGGGTGGCGCCAACCACGAGGAGATGATCAGCGGGATCCTGGAGGCGGCCGCGAAGGTTCTCGATTTCTTGTGATGGGTTTCTGCGGTTAAGCTCAAGGTCGATCGCCGGCGCGATGTTCCCTGGGGCAGCCTGGAAACCGGATCGTATCCGGAACACTTCGCAGCCTCCCGGCAGGAGAGCCGCAATGTCCCGCGCGACCTCCGAGAGGACGTTGTCGATTGCAGTGTAGGTGAACGCCGAGAAGAGAACACGCAAGGGCCGCCCGTTCTGCTGGGCATCCAGCACTGCCCCAAGGATAATCGCCCGTACGGTGGTGCTTTTACCCGTTCCGGGAGGTCCCCAGACGAGCCACGCCCTATGGCTCAGGGCATCCTGCCAAGCTCGCCACTGTGTGGGATTCAGCGCTCTGCCCTGCGAGCGCAACCTGTCATCAACATCAGGCCGAACTTCACGGAGGCTTCTCTCGACCCGCACGTTGGCCATCGCCCGGACGTTCCACAGGTAGTCGGCGGAGGGCGTATGCGCCGTAGCGCGCGCTCCGCGTGTCGTATGACCGGTGGCACGACGTACAATCGGATTCGGGTCATTCCTAGCAATGGGTGGATTCCCGATCGCCTGTAGCGTGGAGAGGAGCTTCGCTGTAAAGAAGTCCCGATGCACCGGATCGAGGATGACGTCTTGGCTCAGATCCACAACCCCCGCCGTCTCGAGCGCATCGAGAATCGTCGGCCAACGAGCGTCGGCGTCCACGGCGATGAGTCGTTGGTTGCGGTCAAGCCCGGCGATCGTCACCCCCAAGAGGTCCTCCATTCGCGCATGCCAATAGTAGTTACGGAATCGCGTTTGCAACCGCTGCTCCAAGGGAGTTTGGCGGACGACCGAGGACACTGTTCGGTCAAGAAACCCGCCGATTCCGTCAGGAGTCAGCGCGCACGCGAAATCACCAACCTTCGCCTTAACGTCCCTCGAATCGGCGTTCAACTCATACACGCGCCGACCTGGCCGTGGGTCTAGGCCGAGCTGGTCAAGAGCTGTCTGTTCTGCAGCGCCGGTCAACCGCACGGGAAGACGTGCACTTCGGAAGCGAGCGGATCGCTCGTGTGGCGGCATCGCTCGCACTTGGTGAATGTCAAGCTCCTCCAGGGCGTTGTTGAGACGAGCGAAGGCGTACCAGAGCTGTCCATCGATGCTTATGCGGAGTTGCCGTACGGGGGCACCGAGGTTGATTGAGGGAGCCGTGTGACTCAGATCCTCGCGGAGGTCGGCTTCGAGGCGTTTCGTGACGGCCTCCAAGGCACGGAGTCGCTTGCGTACGGTCTCGGCGTAGACCGCCATATGCTGCTGCCAGTGACGCGGTGCCGTAACTTTGGCCCAAATCTCATGCGCTCGCTCAGATGGAATCTGGTCGCTCAGAGGAGTTCTAAAGAGCGGGTGGATGCTGAACTGTGCCACTTCCGCCGGAAGACGCTCGTCGTGGTAAGCGCGTGCGAGGTCGATCAAACTGTAGTAGTGCTCAACAGGAGCAGCCACCAGACCCCTTACGACGTTCCGGACGATGGTGACCGGCGCGCGCTGCGTGACCAAATCTGGATTCGGCAGGAGTTCCTCCGGCGGAAATAGCCACGCGAGGTAGTTGATCGTCGGATGGTCCAGAATGGCTTCGAGATGCCGACCGATTACGCGAGCGAGGTGGTTGTACTGGAGCGAGTCCCACACATAGAACTGTACCGTGGTTCGGTAATCTCCTCGCCCGGTTGGAGTCAGATGCCCAAGGGCTGGGTCTGCGAGGATCTGCTCGTCCTGTTGTTGACACCAGTCGAGGATGTTGTGGATCTCGTGGAGGAAGGCTAACAACTCGCGCCGCTCCGCGCGAATGTCGCGATCGACGACGATCCATGTGTCGGCTGACGCGCCGCCGGATTCATTCGGAGGCCAAGCTCGATTCCGCCTTTGTGTCGTGAGGGGTGACTCGAAAGCCCGCGGCTCATACCAGAACGCCCGCAACCCAAACGCCACCGTGATGGCACTGCCGATGTCAAAATCCGCCGAGAGATACACATGGAGGTCGGCCCACCGAGGCATGCCCGCGGACGTACCGCAGTCCGGCGGAATGGCGGCCCGCCCGGTATGGAGCGAAGCGGCTCTCCCGGCAACGACGGTGCGAGTGGCGCGGAGAACTTGGTGCCTGTCAAACACGGGGTTGGTGTGCTCAAGTTCGGCCAGCTCTGCTACCTGCGATACGCCCGCCTGCTGGAGACTCAGCCGCGCCCCCTGCGACATGAACGCTACACGGCTTACGTGATCCTCTCCTTCGGCCGTCGGTAGACAGTGGTCAGGGTGAGGCGCGACGTGCGGGTCCGATGGGCTCGCGGGACGCGGCTCACCAAGATACTCGCAGAACGAACAACGGTTATCCACATGCCATTCAAGCGAGCGCCACGGTTGACCCAACGCATGAGGAACGTCAACCTGGAGGAAACGTCGGATGCGGAGGGCAAACACTTCGAAGGGAATGACTTCCAGATCTTCCTGCATCGCTTCCCAAAGCTGGTCTACCGTTGGAGTCTCCCCCTGTCGAGCTTGGCTTCTGCCGAAACGGAGCAGATTGGATGCATCGTGTGAACCGGGCCACACGGCCCCGTCGGGGACAACCACGTAACTCTGGTTTAGGCCTTGGTCAGCCAGCCAACCGGCTAGGGCCATGCTGTAGTAGGCGACCTCCGCGAAGTACGCGGGAGACGCCTCGGCCGTCATCTTGATCTCGATCACGCGTAGCTGGTGCCGAATGTCATCTGCGGGCAACTCGTGAAGCGTGCCATCAGGAGCTACAAAACGCGAAGAGGTTCCTGGAGGTAGAATCGCGATGATGTCCGGTCGCAGATCGGCATTCTCGATGTCGAACGGAGCACCGTCTCCTGGAATCCCAAGCGCTGCTTGAAACGCCGCACCAACCGAATATTCTGCCTCTACCATGAAGCAGGTGGGATTCGCACGAGTAATGGCTTGTTCGAGCGGCATAGCCCGATAGCGCGTCTGGTTCGACGGTGTGGTATACGCCGCGCCGATGACCGCGTCGTCCCCGAATGTCTGGGTCAAATCATCGAGCTTCTCTGCCTCCCACTCCTCCCCGGCCTGCTGGATTTGCCGCAAACCAGGACGCGGAGATTGGGGGTACGGCATCCCGAGTGTGTCACGATCGGGCCGGTAGGTTTGATTGTCCGGGTAGAGGTTTAGCGCGAGCTGCCGGAGGCAGTTCGTCCGGATGAACTGACCTAGCGCCTGTTTGCTGACTTGGGGCATGAGTTCTCCTTCGTTAGCGAAGAGGTCGCACTGAGGAGGTCGTGCAGGCGAAGCCCTCTGGAATCCGGCTCATCCTTGAGAAGCCCGAGAGCAACTGCTACTAAACCTGCCCGGCTCAGCGCAAGCTGGTCGACCTCAGTGAAGGCAAGCTGCGCGCCCTCTAGCATACTGGTCCACTTCGCGACCAAACTCTTTACGTGTAACCTACCGGCCTCGTCAACACGGAGATCGTCGCGGTCTCTTAGCTTTCCCTTTCGCAGAACGAAGATTGCATCCCAAAGTCCCGTACCCTTGTGAGCGTGTAGGCCAACACCGGCTTCCCCGGGAGCGGGGAGAACCTGAGTGACGCGGAACGCGGACCTAGCCAGCGCAAGAGCGAGAGCGGACCAAGCCTCGGGCACGCTATGACGGAAACTAAACACGAGAAGGCCATCGGCCTTCAACACCCGTGCTACCTCGCGAAAGGCATCGGAGAGTCCGTCCGTAAACCGTGTCGTGGCATCGTCGTTTTTCCGCCGAGCAATCAGACTCTTCCGGAGGATACGGTCACGACTATCCAGCTCATCTACTACACCGACGAGCTGCATCCACGGCAGGAAGAACTCGGCGAGCTCAGAGTAAGCAATGTTATCGAAATAGGGCGGATCGGTCAGCACCATGTCTACGGTATCGTCCGCGACGAAGGACAGGTCCTGGGCGGTTCCACAGACAATGGACGGAGGCTTGCGCGAGCGCCGTGGCGCAACCGGTCGAAAGCCGCCGGCCTCAACCGGCTCCCTTGGCCGCCGAGCGAACGCCGCTGCGCGCATGAGTTTCCTCACGGTGTTCGGATATGTGCCACGGCCTGTACCATCGCACCAGGGATTCAGTTCAACAGGTCTTGGGACGTGACGGAACGCGCGAATACTGAACAGCGGCGTCAAGCGTCGCCAACCTGCCGCATAGGCGGTCATCATGCAGTTCGTCGTCAGGTGGTCGCTGAAGGCCACAGCCAGAGCGCGGCGAGCAGGTTCATCGAAGCTCGGGATCGCTTCGGCGAGTAAGGAGAGGTGCAGGAGTTGGCGGTCATTGTAGAGATCCGTCCACTGCCGATACCCGTAGTCGAGAAGGCGCGAGTCAACCCGATCGTGCTTTGCGATAGCTGCCGAATGGAAAGTCTCTGGGTGGGACTCCCTACGTTGGTTGCATAGCTCGCTTGCCTCTCTGTAGAGGGCGGTGTCTGATTCTTGTGCTCGGACGATTCGTCGCTTCGCTATTGGTACAGGACGACGGCCACCCTCCGTATCAAGGATCTCCAAGGCGAATAGTTCCCATTGTGGGGGAGAACCGGACGTCCTCCCAACATCGATCAGTGCTTGACGATGTTTGCACTCCGGGCAGGTCGCCTTGCCGTAAGCTACCGCGCCTGCGTTGAGCCGCGTCCACGCACTACATTCAGAACACTTGAATCGTTTTTTTCCCGAGGGTCGCCGAGCAATGTCACCGCACGTCTTACAAACCGCCCACTGGGTCCCGTTGGTCTCGGCGAGCACGTACGTTGGATGCGCCTGAAAGCGATACCCGCAGTCTTGGCAGTCCACGACTTGCACCCAAAAATAGTGAGGAACCGTGTGCTCGACGCCGGCCGGATCACGGCGGGTGTACAGCGGTCTGAGAGAGGCGCCGACCGACTTCTGAAGCTTCTCGAGGGGAGCTTGAAGGTCCCGAACGTGTTCCAGCCCCAACTCGAATTCCGTCACGGCACATGCAACCGGATCTACATCGACGCCGATCACAGTTCCACCTAGCCGACGGGCTTCCACGACGGAAGTTCCCCCACCGACGAACGGATCGAGTATGGTGAGTCCACGCAGGTCGGAGGAGTTGTAGTAGGCACCCCAGAAGTCGTCATCGGGATCAGAGGTACCACCAACGAGGAGTGCACGAAAAACACAACCCAATCGCCGGGCAAACCACTTGTGTGCCGTGTAGATGGGCCGCGGTCTGCGTCCCTCGCGAACAGCGAACGCCGCCAGCTCCCTGGCGGGAAACTGTCCCGATTCCAGAAGCGACGGGTTAGGAAGTGCACCATGCTGCTCGGGCAGCGACGGGCGTTGATTGCCGACACACACTGATCGAGTGGCTAGAACCGTCGACACGGTTTCCCCCGTGGCAGCTTCCTCACGCTGTCCTGGCTGCGTACTTCCTCCAAGAGGCCGCGCGGCCGAGTCGACCTTGCGGTCCTTCGTAGATCCGTTACACGCTCGCTTGGTGCGTCCATGAAGCCCGACAGCGTTAGGTCGAGAGCACTCGCGAACTTCCTCGCCCCCTCGACGGTGAGGCGTGCCTCCTCCCTCTCCAACCTTCGGACGTGCCTCTCCGATAGCCCCAAATCTCCCGTCGATGATCTCTCATGTCGAAGAGAGCCAGCGACACGTTTGGTATCTGGTACCGGCGGATCTCCTCAGCAGCCACGTACGTCGGATCCACTGCCTGCAACATCTGAGACCGACCCATATGCACGTCCCGGTCGGGCCGATG
>JAPPBK010000090.1 GCA_026705105.1 Chloroflexota bacterium
GGCGAGGGTCACGAAGGTGGCGAACAGCAGGCCGACCAGCGCGAGGTTGAAATCGCCGCAGAGTCGCGTAAAGCGTGGAATGGCGTTTGTCCCGCAGACCGGCAACATCTTCACGACCATGACGGTTCAGGAGAACCTGGAGATGGGCGCCTTTCTGCGCCGCGACGACATCTCGGAAAGTATGGAACGCGTGTTCGGACTGTTTCCCGTCCTCGGGGAAAAGCGTCGCCAGACGGCCGGGGAATTGTCCGGCGGCCAGCGCCAGCAAGTGGCGATCGGGCGCGCTTTGATGACGCAGCCGGCCGTGCTCATGCTTGACGAGCCCACTGCCGGCGTGGCTCCAATCGTCATGGACGAGCTGTTCGACCGGATCCTCGAAATCCGGCAGGCTGGCATCGCCGTGCTCATGGTGGAACAGAACGCCCGTCAGGCGCTGGCGATCGCGGATCGCGGGTTCGTGCTGGTGACCGGCGAGAATCGGCATACCGACAGCGGCCGGGCCCTGCTGGCCAACCCGGAAGTCCGACGCTCGTTTCTCGGCGGATGACCGGCGATGGGGGTCGATGTCGTCAACGCGATGGTCCTGTTGGCGAATTTCGTCGTCGTTCCAGCGCTCGCCTATGGCTCGCAGCTCGCGCTGGGCGCGCTGGGAATCACGCTCGTCTACGGAATCTTGCGTTTCGCCAACTTTTCCCACGGGGACCTGATGGCGTTCGGCACCATGGTCGTGATCCTGCTGACGTGGCAGCTGCAGGCGTGGAACATCGGGCTGGGCCTCCTGCCGACCGCATTGCTGGCCCTTCCCCTCGGCATCGCCGCGACCATCGCCGTCGGGCTCGCCGCCGACCGAGCGGTCTTCCGGTTCTACCGTCTGAGACGAAGCGCGCCGGTGGTGCTGGCCATCGCCTCGGTCGGCGTGATGTTCGTCCTCAACGGCGTCGTCCGGGTGGTCATCGGCCCGGATGACCGATCCTTTTCGGACGGCGCTCGCTATCTGATCAACGCGCGCGAGTTCAAGTCTCTAACGGGCCTTGCGGAGGGGCTGACGATCCGCACCTCCCAGGTCCTGACACTCGCCCTGGCGGTCATCGCGGTCGCGGCACTGTTCTGGTTCCTGCGCCGTACCCGCGCCGGCAAGGCGATGCGGGCGTATTCCGACAACGAGGATCTGGCCCTCCTGTCGGGGGTCGAGCCGGACCGGGTAGTGCTGTTGACCTGGGCCATCGCGGCCTCGCTCGCCGCGATCGCCGGCACACTCTACGGTCTCGACAAGAGCTTCCAGCCGTTCACCTACTTCCAGCTCCTGCTACCCATGTTTGCCGCCGCGATCGTGGGCGGGATCGGGCAACCGCATGGCGCGATCGCGGGCGGCTTTCTGGTCGCCTTTTCCGAAATCGCCCTCACCTACCCGTACAAGAAGTTCCTGGGTTATCTCCTGCCCGATGACGTGCGTCCCGCCGGGCTCCTGCAGCTGCTGTCCACCGACTACAAGCTCTCCGTCTCGTTCGTGATCCTGGTCGTCGTTCTCCTGTGGCGACCGACCGGGCTGTTCCGGGGGCGCATCGCGTGAGCGGGAACACCCGCGCCGCCATCGGTTTCGGCGTCGTCGCGGCCGCGCTCCTGTCTGTCGGTCTGGGTCAGTCCTGGTCCGTCAGCCTCGCGGTGCTCAACCTCTGCCTGATCTCGGCGGTGATGGCGCTCGGCGTCAACATCCAGTGGGGCTATGCCGGACTGTTCAACGTGGGGACGATGGCGTTCGCCGCGTTGGGGGGTCTGGCGGCAGTCCTGGTCTCGCAGCCGCCGGTCCACGAGGCCGTCGCTGCGGGCGGGGCGCGCCTGCTGATCGCGGCCGGAGTGGCGTGTCTGACAGCGGGGGTGGTCTGGCTGGCCTGCCGACGACTGCCGGCCGGCGCCCTCCGAACCGCCGCGGTGGCGGTGGCAGCCGTGGTCGGATACTTCTCCGCCAGCGCCTTCTTCAATCCGGCGGTAGAGGCGATCGAAGCGGTCGATTCCTCTTCCACCGGCTATCTCGGCGGGCTCGGGCTTCCCATCGTGATTTCGTGGGCAGTGGGCGGATTGTTTGCCGCGGGCGCTGCCTGGGCAATCGGCCGGGTGGCGCTCGGCCTGCGCGCGGACTATTTCGCCATTGCCACGCTCGGCATCTCCGAGATCGTGATTGCGGTACTGAAGAACGAGGATTGGCTCGCCAGGGGGGTGAAGAACGTGACCGGGCTCGACCGTCCGGTGCCCTACGAAATCGGCCTCCAGCGGGCGGAATGGTTCCAGGACCTGGTGCGGGCGCTACACCGGGACTCGCTCGCCGGACTGACCGAGACGGAATCTGCCGCACTGCTGCGCCAACTGGTGATCGAGGCCTCCGGCATCTTCGTCAAGCTCTGCTACGCGGGCCTGTTTGCCGCCGTCCTTCTGGTCGTGCTGCTGCTCAGCGAGCGTGCTCTCCGTTCGCCCTGGGGACGGATGATGCGCGCGATCCGCGACAATGAGACTGCCGCCGAGGCGTTGGGAAAGGACGTCTACCGGCGCCACATGCAGGTCTTCGTGCTTGGCTCAGCTGTGGTCGGCGTGGCGGGGGCGATGCTGGTGACACTCGACGGCCAGTTCACGCCCACTAGCTACATCCCCCTGCGGTTCACATTCCTGATCTGGGTAATGGTGATCATCGGGGGATCCGGCAACAATCTCGGCGCAGTGCTCGGCGGGTTCATCGTGTGGCTGAGCTGGATCGAAGCCGAGCCGCTCGCGCTGTGGGCGGTCGAAGGGCTGACCGCAGCGATGACGCCGGACGATCCGCTTCGTGTCCACCTGGTCGAGGCGGCGGCGCATGTGCGGCCCATCCTGATGGGCGTGATCCTGCTGCTGGTGATGCGTTTCGCCCCGCGCGGCGTGGTGCCGGAAACCGTCGGCGGCCAGCGACGTCTTGCTCCCTGAACTTCGCTGCTGTTACCGGACACACTTTCGCAAGAACATGCCTGGCGCTGAAATCCTGTGGTCCGATGCCCGACAATCCGAGTGTCAAGCTGTCCCCAAGGCAGCCTGAGAACCTCCGCTCGACCCGCTGTATTCCGTGTTGGGCCCGAGGCCCTCGCCGGGCGGCCCGGGACACGGTCCAACCCAGCGAGGAGGCGACCAATGTCAAGCAAGTACTCCGGAGGCTGTGACCACATCCACACGCATTCTGACGCCGAACTGATCGACAACCACACCTGCCACTGCTCCGTCTGCAAGCGTGTTACCGGTCAGCCGACGACCCACGTGGTGTTCTTCCGGCACGGAGATGTCGACGTCGACAACCTTGACGGCTTGAACCGTCAGCCCTTCAACGACCAGAACCCGGACGGCGCCTGGAACTCTGCATCCGTGCCACCTGCGGCACGCCGATCATGCTCGACGACAGGCAGCGCCGAATTCGCGTGATTGTGCCGACCCTCATGGGCTACGATCCGGCGAGACTGCCCGCGACCTATCATGCCTTCTACGACCCGGCCACCGGCGTCCCGAGGCCAACCGACGGCCGACCGGTGCACGAGGGCCTGCGCCCAGAATTTGTGTGGCCTGACCCGGCGTGAAGAGCGCCCGTAGGTAGATCGATCGACACACACCGGGCGCCCCGCACCGTTTGACGGCCGTGGGGCGCCCCGCGGTGCCCGGCATCGAAGGTCGCGAGACGGCTCCGAGGCTGCCAGCAGCGCTCGGCGCCGTTCGCCTTGTCAGGCGTGCAGTTCCTGGGCCATGCGCGTGCCGTCGGCGGCACGTTCCCCAGAAGGTGCCTTGACCTCGCTCGGGTCGTCGTGGAGCGACTTGACGATTCCGTAGGTCATCAGCAGCAGGACCACGCTGACGGGAAGGGCCGCAGCGATGGATGCCGTCTGCAGCGCCAACAGTCCGCCGGCAAGCAGCAGGATGGCGGCGACCAGGCCTTCACCCAGACCCCAGAGGATGCGGAAGTGCTGCGGCGGGTGATCGTCGCCCATGGAGAGCATCGTCGTGATCACCAGTGTCCCGGAATCCGACGAGGTGATGAACCAGGTCGCCAGCAGGAAGGTCGCCAGGGCCGCCATGATCCAGTTGAGCCAGCTGACCGACGTCACCTGGTCGATCGTGCCGTACAGGGCCCCGGGCAGGTCCCAATTACGTACCAGATCGGCGATGCCGGCGGTGCCGACGCCGCCCTGGGCATTCAGCTCGAGGTAGATGGCGGAACCGCCGAAGATGCACAGCCAGAAGAAGGCGATCGTGGTCGGCACGAACATCACGCCGAGCATGAACTCGCGGATGGTCCGGCCCCGGCTGATGCGAGCGATGAACATGCCGACGAAGGGGGCCCAGGAAATCCACCATCCCCAGTAGAAGATGGTCCAGCCCCCCTGCCACGCTGCAGCCCCCTGATCGTTGAAGGTCTGGAAGCCCATCGGAATGAAGTTCCACAGGTAATCACCCGCAGTCGTGACAAAGAAACCCATCAGCCACTTGAACGGACCGCCGAACAGAAAGAAGGCCAGCAGCGCGATGCTCAGCCAGATGTTCCACTCCGAGATGATGCGGATGCCCTTTCCGACCCCAGAGACGGCCGAAAGGGTCGCCACGGCCGAGATCACGGCGATCAGGACAATCTTCGTGACGATCCCCGGATCGATTCCGAACAGGTAGTTGAGCCCGGCCGCCATCTGCGACACGCCGAGGCCCAGTGAGGTGGCCACACCGAACACGGTGCCGAACACGGCCAGCAGATCGACCGCGTGGCCAACCGGCCCGTAGATCCGGTCGCCGATGACCGGGTGCAGCGCGCTGCGCAGGGTCAGTGGCAATTTCTTGCGGAAACCGAAGTAGGCCAGACAGAGGCCAACGATCACGTAGAGCGACCAGGCGTGGAACCCCCAGTGGAAATAGGTCACGCGCATCGCAGCGACTGCGCGCTGCTCGCCCATCTGGGTAAAGCCGGCCATGTCGGCAAACGGGTTGTTGGGATAGCCCCACGGCTCCGAATTGTCGAAATAGAACATTGGCTCGGCGATGCCGAAGAACAGAATGCCGATGCCGACGCCGGCCGAGAACAGCATCGCGAACCACGAGAAATTGGAGAACTCGGGCCGACTGTCATCGCTGCCGAGCCTGATCTTTCCAAACCGGCTGAACATCAGGTAAACGCAGACGAAGAGCGTGATCAGCAGCACCGACACGTAGTACCAGTTGAGCGCCGACTCGATCCATCCGCGCACGGCCGAATAAATGCTGTTGGCGAATTCCACGTTGAGGGCGGTAAAGACCACGAAGGCGATCACCATGCCCTTGGACGCCAGCCCCATCCCGCTGTGCAGTCCCTTGAAGATGCCGGTTTGGGCTACCAGACTTCGGTGTGTCGTCATGTCCGCGCTCCACTTCCGTCGACACAGTACATCGTCTGCTGCGACGGAACCAAGGAATCATCCACAGGCGGAGCGCCTCCCGCATACCTGGGGATACCGCCCACGGCGCTCAGCGGAATCGCATCGGCAGCGATATTGCGTCCTTCGAGCGGGCCCAAGGCAGATCACGATGAAAAGGGGTCCCATCGAACCCGGTGTGCGCTGCCTTCCGGCGCCGGAACCCATCCGCTGATCACGCCGCTTGGCCGGTTTGGCCACGGCGCCCGCTCAACGCCGACGCGGCTAGCGCCACTCGTCCTCCAGCTGCTCGCTCGGCTGACCGCCCGTAATTGAGTACTGTCGATGGACAGCGAACAATCGAAGCATGATCCGGTCGTTTCGACATCGCGGCCTGAAGGAACTATACGAGCGTGGGCAGTCAAGCAGATTGGCGCCCGCGCACCTCGCGAAACTCTTGCGAATCCTGACCGCTTTGGACCGAAGCACGGACCCGGAAGCGATGGATCTTCCGGGCTATCGCCTGCACCGGCTCCGCGGCCACCACGCGGTGGTGGTCTCGGCCGATTGGCGCGTGACCTTTCGGTTTGATGACGGCGACGTCGTGGATGTCGACTATGTGGATTACCACTAGGAGGTTCTGCCATGGCAATGAGCAACCCCGTCCATCCCGGAGCCATCGTGCGTGAAGATTGCCTGAAGCCTTTGGGCTTGTCGGTCACGGAAGGGGCACGGTGGCTCGGTGTCGGGCGGCAGACACTATCCAATCTGGTGAACGAAAAGGCTTCGGTCTCGGTCGAGATGGCCTATCGCCTGTCGAAAGCGTTCGGGTCCACACCGGAAACCTGGCTTGGGATGCAACTGGCCTTCGACCTCGCGCAGTCACGCGATCTCGAACAGACGATCCGGGTCGAGCGCATCGTTGCCGCCTAGGGCGTACCCGCAGCCGGCATTGGCGTCATCGTCCTGCCGATCGGCCATTGCGCGCCAGACGATCTGGTGCGCAGCTTCGCTGCCATCGTATAGCGCGAGTTGATGCTGCCTGCCCCACTTACCGGCAGTCGGCCAGCCACGCTGGCCCGAACGACGTCACAGAAGGCCAAACACTACGCGCAACTCGTGATCGACACGGTGAGAGAGTCAGTGGCTCGCGTCGGCGAACGCATCCGTATGTGTATTGCCTCTTCCGAGCGGGCCCGCGGCGCTTTGCTCAACTTCGGGCGGTGCGTACCGCTTTCCCGTCCAAGACCCCCCCCGGGCCTTCGGCGCAGTCTTGATCTCGGTCAGCCGCCCGGGCCACGGCGCCGTGCTCATGACGGGCGCCGTCACACCTGACACCGTCAAGCGGTTGACGGTCGATAGGAGGCTGATCGGTCGACTCCGGGCCGCGCGCGCCTCGGCCAGGCGGTACTTTACGACCTGGTCGCCTGATAGGGTCCCCAGGAGGGATCCGAAGCATCGGTGGGGGTCGGTAGTTCGCGTTCCCGGTTGCCCGTGATGTCGATCGTGTAAATCCGAATCGTGTCCGCGCTGCCCGGAGCCGGTTCGGTTCGCGCGAACGCCAGCAGACGTCCGTTGGGCGCCCAGCTGGGACCCTCCACCAGAAAGCCGTCCGCGATCAGCCGCTCGCCGGTGCCGTCCGGGTGCATGAGTCCGATGTAGAAGCGTCCCTTCACCGACTTCGTAAACGCATGAAGAGGACTGGGGTGAATGAGGGTCGGGTTCCTTCATTCGCTGATCC
>JAPPBK010000325.1 GCA_026705105.1 Chloroflexota bacterium
CAGCGTTGTAGGCAAGTACAGTATCTACCTGACACCCAGTCTAGCCGAGACCCGCGGTTCAAGTTGTGGCCATCACACCGTGTTGGACGACTCCTCCGGACTTCGGGGCTTCAGCGGTCGGCGTGCCGACGGTCTCGGTGGTTTGGATCGAGGTCGGAGCATGCAACTCCATGTGCAGTTTTGTTGGACTGCCTGTTCTAGGCGGTTCGCCCCTTCACCCGCGGGATGTTCGCAGGGATTCAGACGCCAAATACGTAGGAGTGCCGGAGCGTGCAACCGTCAAGCACGGGAGGACCCGCTCCGGGTTGTACGCGCGGCTGCCTATCAAGTGAGCTCGGATTCGACCGCCCTTGGTAAAGGAGGTCGCTAGCTGCTAACGGCTCTTGGGTGGCACTTGCGGAACCTAGCCGTCGGGCACCCAATTCCCTGCCGGACGCGATCCCTTTCAACCCTTGAGCCTTGCCCCAAGGCTGCGAGCAAGAGGTCCCCCATGCCAACACAGAAGTACTCGGGTCGCCTAGAATTGACCTGGACGAACAAGCATCGCCGCCTCCTCGCGCATAGGGGCGAGGGTTACGAGTGGGTCCCTCCGCACGATTACCGGGTATCCGAGGTGCGCCTGCTTCGTGACGCGGCTCTGGTGGGACGCACGGAGACGGACGAGTCGGGAAGCTTCGACAACCTTCTGATCCGAGGTGATGCGCTGAATGCGCTCGTCAGCCTATCGGAGCTGCCAGCGTTTGCTGCCGAGTACGTCGGACGGGTGCGGCTGGCTTACATCGACCCGCCCTTCAACACCGGCCAAGCCTTCGAGAACTACGACGACAACCTCGAACACTCCGTCTGGCTGACGATGATCCGGGACCGGCTGGTGCAGATCCGTCGTCTGCTATCGGAGGACGGTTCGGTCTGGCTCCACCTGGACGACACGCAGATGCATCGTGCCCGCTGCGTTCTCGACGAGGTGTTTGGCGCTTCTAACTTCGTAGCAAACGTGATCTGGCAGAAGTCCTACACGCGGGAGAACCGCACCGACATCTCCATCGGCCACGACAACGTGATCGTCTACGCAGCAAACAAACCGCTTTGGAAGAAGGCGAGGAACCTGCTGCCTCCGTCCGAGGCCCAGCGGGCACGCTACCGTAACCCCGACGACGACTCTCGTGGAGACTGGAAATCAACGCCCGTGCATGCGAAGGCCGAGAAGGGCAGACGGAGGGAGCAGTTCTTCACGATCACGTTACCCTCCGGCCGAAAGGTTGACCCTCCACCGGGTACATGCTGGCGCTTTACTCGCCAGCGCTACGAAGAAGTCGTGGCCGCCGGGCGCATTTGGTTTGGGGAGGAGGGCGATTCCATGCCAGCCTTGAAGAAGTTCTGGAGCGAAGTGCAGCCGGGGCTCGTGCCAGTATCCATTTGGCCGCACGGCGAAGTTGGCACCACAGGCACGGCGAAGAACGAGATCCTCGCCTTGTTCCCAAATCTGACCCCGTTCTCGACGCCGAAGCCTGAGGCCCTGATTGAGCGAATCATCCACATCGGCTCCAACCCAGGCGACATCGTGCTTGATTGCTTCCTTGGGTCCGGTACAACGGCCGCCGTCGCACACAAGATGGGACGCCGCTGGGTGGGTGTTGAATGGAGGGAGGACACGGTTCGGGACTTCGCTTTGCCGCGCCTTGACAAGGTCATCGATGGCGAGGACTCCGGTGGCGTGACGGACTTGACCGGATGGACGGGTGGCGGCGGTTTCCGCGTCGTCGATGTCGCTCCGTCGATGTTCGAAGAGTCGGACGGCGTCGTGTACCTGTCGGATTGGGCGGTCAACGGCGCGCTGGCCGAGGCGACGGCCGCCCAGCTTGGCTTCGCGTATGCGCCGGACCATCCGTTCGTCGGACGCAAGGGCCGCAGCCGTTTGGCGGTCCTCGACGGACATGTCTCGGGCGCCGTTGCCGACCTCTTGGCAGCTGCGCTCGGTCCGCGGGAAACGCTCGTGATATGCGGCACGAGCGTCGACCCGGAGGTCAAGGAGCACATCCAAGCCGCTGCACCGGGCTCGGCGATCCGCAAGATCCCGGCATCCATCCTCACCCAATACCGGCTCAACTACCGCAAGCGGCGTCAGCGCGAGTTGGCTCGCGTCGAGACTCCCGACGAGGTACCCGCATGACTGCTAGTACGGCCGACCTTCTCGATGAGGGCGCCCTGGACATGGTGGCCTCCAACTTGGATCTCCGCGCCCCGAATAAACGCGCGGTCAGGACGACAGCGTTGTTCGTCGCCGGACATGAGGCCTCCGGTTCACCAGAGATGTTCGAGGGGGTGATCGATGCAGCGGTTGGCATGGGGAAGACGTACATCATGGCGGCAGCCATGGACTACTTCGTCATGAGTGAAGGAGTCCGTAACTTCGCCATCATCACTCCGGGAAGCACCATCCTCCAGAAGACCAAGGGCAACTTCACCGGCAACCAACCAAAGAGCCTCTTGCCGGGACTCGCGATGCGCCCCGCCATCGTCACGGCGGAGAACTTCAACACGCCGGCAATGAGGGCCGTCATGGACGACCCTTCCACGGTCAAGCTCTACGTCTTCACAGTGCAGTCTCTGTTGAAGCCGACGACGAAGGTGGGACGGCGCACGCACAAGTTCCAAGAGGGGCTGGGGCGCGGGTTCTACGAGCAGCTACGGGACCTTGAGGACCTGATGGTCTTCGCAGACGAGCATCACGTGTACGACGCCCCGAAATTCTCCGAGGCAGTGCGCGATTTGTCGCCTCGCGCACTGATCGGGCTCACGGGCACGCCGACCAAGACGATGGACGATCGGATCATCTACCGTTTTCCCCTGGCTGCCGCGATTGCCGAAGAGTACGTCAAGACACCGGTCATCGTGGGTCGCAAGGATGATCGCGACGATCCGCGGACGAAACTGAGCGACGGCGTGCAGTTGCTCGAGCTGAAGCAGCGAGCTGTGGACGAGTTTGCCGAGCGTGAAGGTGTCGACTCGATCAACGCCGTGATGCTCGTCGTCGCCCAATCGATTGAGGAGGCCCGACGGTACGCCGACCTTCTCGAGTCCGAGTCGTTCGCCGGAGGGAAGTACGCTGGGCGCGTTCTTGAGATTCACTCGAAGTCACCCGACGAGGACCTAGCTGAACTTGAAGCCGTAGAACATCCAACGTCTCCCGTTCGTATCATCGTTGCCGTGGACAAGCTCAAGGAGGGCTGGGACGTTCGTAATGTCTACGTGATCGCCTCCATGCGGGCGTCGATCTCCAAGATCCTCACGGAACAGACGCTCGGCCGCGGGCTCCGGCTCCCATTCGATCGCTACACGGGGGTCGAGTTCTTGGACACCTTGGAGGTACTGGCGCACGAGAGCTACGACAGGCTCTTGAAGGAGCGGAAGGTGTTTCAGGAGACGTTCATCGACCACCGGACGCACGCTGTCGTGAGTACCGACCGCGAAGGGAACCCCGTCGTCCGCTCCGAGACAGAGACTCCAGCGGTTTACGAACGCCCGGATGGAGGGGATACCGCTGGACTCGCTGGACTGGTTCCGGGGAAAGCAACGGTGAGGACCGTGGAGAGTCGCGCCGAACGAGCCACGAGGACGGTCACCGTACTCAAGTCCGAACTGCGGGCGAGAGACGACGTGGATCCGATTCTTGTTCCACGTCTTCGGATGAGCACGATCAAGAGTCGGTTCTCATTAGGTGACCTGACGGATATGCGCCCCTTCCGTGAACTCGGTGAGAGGATCGCGGCGGACCCAGCCCAGGAGTTGCGCCGGACGTTGTTTTCAGCGCGGCGCCTCGTGGGGCCCGATGGCTTGCCGCAGGTTCGAGTTGTCCGCCGCGAAGCCGCCGACACGATCGACGCTTCCGCCGACCTCTTCCCCTTGGACAAGTTGCGGTCGGACCTTACGCGCCTCGTGCTCGCCGCCGATGCGGTGCCGGGTCGGGCCGAGGAGAAGCGTCACTTCGACAAGATCCTGGAAGCCTTTCTCGAGGGACTCGGCACGAAGGCTCAAGAGGCGCTCAACCACTACCTTGATCGAGCGGCGGCACGACTCATCCGACTGATCGAGCAGGAACAACGTGCTGCAGCTCCACTCCCCTCGTACAAGGAAGAAGTCGACCTAGTGGAGCTTAATCCCGTACGGTACGGTCGCCCGAAGACCTCAGAGGATCGCCGCGGTCCGTTTCAGCGCGGTGTCGGCTACACGGGCTGGGCGAAGTCCCTCTACAACGAGGCCTGGTTCGATTCGAAGCCGGAACGGGACGTGGCAAACATCTTGGACCAAGACGATTCCGTGTCCCATTGGGTTCGGCTCCACCGGAACGACCTCCCCATTCTCTGGGACAACGCGGGCCGTGACTACAATCCGGACCTCATAGCCATCGAGAACGACAGAACACATCTGCTCATCGAGGTCAAATCGGATCGCGACATCGACTCCATCGATGTCGCCGCGAAAGCCAAGGCCGCCCGGCGCTGGGTTAATTTCGTGAACGTCTCCGACGAGGTTCGGGCGCAGTGGCGTTACTTGCTGCTCTCGGAAACCGACATCGCCCAGTGCAAGGAGTCATGGTCAGCACTCAAACTGCTGGGCAGGGATTAGATAATTCACAGGTTCAAGAGTGCGACGCCGGCCTTTCGACTCTACTCCGCAGAGGTTATACGACTTCATCGATGGATTGAGTACCGATCCAGCATTTCGCGATAACCCAACCGTCCAGCGGCGAGATCGCTGCGAGAATCTTCTATCTCCTCGAGACGGGGCAAGTGGTGAAGACTTATTTTGGCCGCGAAACCCACTGAGGCACCTGCGACAGTCAGGATTCGATTGATAGTATCCGCTACAGCCTCCCGAAGCCTGACCTTGAACTCCTCGAACCGAAGGAAACGACGCATCGTGTAGTAGCGGGTCACGGCATCGTCGAAAGCCCAGCGACCGCTCCATCCGGTAGACTTGGTGATTGAGGCTACAGCCCGCTGCTCGATTCCCTTCAGCTCCTCCAAGTCATATGGTACTTTATGGGTTTGGTTTGGATGCAGACTCCGGATGACAAAATCCGGAACAGCACCCCCCATCTGCCCCAGAGCTTCCAGCCCACCGGGAATCCCTCGGTACCGTCGAGGCAATCTCATTCGAACTACTCGATTCCGAGGAATGCGGATCAGACGCTGATTCGCCGGCTTGAGATTCCTCAAGTCCGTGCCGACTAGGGTGTCCTTGGGGATCACCTGCCAAGTGAACCCAGCAAAGTTCCGAGCACCGTTGATTCGAAGGACCGAGAAGCCGATTGGCCGAGCGTTGGCGTCTATTGTCGGCGCGATCTCAAGAGCTTGGAAGCCGGACAACACTAAACGCTGCGCAGTACGGTTGCCAAACTCGGAAAGGATGGCGGACAAGGATTGCCCATATCCGCCGTGGCTTCCATAGCGATGAAACGCAGACTCCATGGTTGCCCCGACATGTTCGTCGTGGGAGGACAGCTGGAAGACGGGCTCGTAAGCCAGATCGCCGCTAATCGGAAATAGATGCTCCGCCACGTCCGTGGCGAACAGGGTCGCGTAATAGCTGGCGTCGCCGTACTGGTTTCCCGTGGCCAGGAAACTGCTGGGAATGCTGACGCGATCCACGCTGCCCCCTGACTCGGTCACGAGATTCCTCCTGTGAATCCGGGACCGCCTTCAACCCTTCCGCTGGCACGGTTATCCGACACTCTCTTAGCTCCTTCTCGGAGATCAGCGACGCCACGCGGGAGGTCTATGCCCGGAACTTCCGGCCTCTCCAGAAGGTACTCGGAAAGCATCAGCTCCCGGGCCCTTCGAGACTGCCAAGCAAGTAGGTAGCTTGCGGCAGTGGGATCGATCGGAATGATCTCGGGCGCGGTGTCAGAGGAGACGTCTCGAGGTGCAAAGCCTTTGTCCCTTAAGAGCTGTCGTACACCGCTCCGCCAGTGGAATCGATTCTGTGTCCTTGGCGAGATGGCAAACCGCCCCTTGTGATAATCCTCTTCGAACGTGATCAGTCTGATCAGGTCAGCCGCCCTCGGATAGCGCGACAGAAATTGATCCCACACACCGGTCACGTTGTCCCAAAAACACTCTTCACCCAGACCAAACTTCCAAAAGTATGCGTATCCGGAGATCTCCATTACGTCGAGTATGACGTCGGCCGAGAAATACAGTACGCTTTCGTCAGGAATCTCGGCGAGTTCGGCTGTCACTCGGTTGTGCGCCTTGAGAGCGCTACGGACTAGGATAGGATACACGAACTCGAACGTCTCTGCGTCCATGTCCATGAGAGCCTCGATCGCCGCATTGCAGAGTGTCGTGTACGCGAAGCCAAAGCTGTCTGGCAAGTCCTTCCTTGGGGGGGTCGTCGGAAGGAGTGGGGTCAGTCGCACCAGTTCCTTGATGAGGACCAGCCGGAGCGCGCCGAGTCGCTCTTTCCATTCCTCCGGTGTGACATCCGGCCATTCTCCCCCGGCAGCCTTAACCCTACACTCGTTCAATTCCTCCAACCGGCTCTTCGTCAAGTCGGCGGCCGCGTCGAGTTTCGACACCGACTCCAGACCTCGCTGGACTACCATCACCGCAGCCTCTACCGCACCCTGCTTTCGGAGCGACTCGGCCTGCGAAGGAGACCATTGCTCAGTCCAGTTCAACAACGACTCATACGTGGTCCTGATATCCACGCTCAACAGGCGTGCGGCATGGTGCCGGGTGAACCACGACGGTGTATGTATCGAACCCTCCACGTCTCTCTCGACCTCGTGCATCAAACGCAAAGCCTCGATGTTCTCGCGTAGTCTTGGCGGGAACCTTCCGAGAGGACGTGACGCCTGGATGGATGCCTTCGCTGCATCGCTCAGCAGTTGATCAAGACGGAGAGTGTCGAGACGGTTGTTGAGGTGCCCGGCTGCGTTTGGTATGATCCCTGCGAGGCCATCCAGCACCGCTAGACGGTGCAATCTGTCGCGATCAGTCGCCTCACTCGCTTCCTTTGGTTCGCCACGAATCGCGTGTTCGATTCGGCTTGCGATCTGAAGACCCAACTCCATCTCGGGAGAGCGCAGTTTGTGTGCCGATCTGGCG
>JAPPBK010000042.1 GCA_026705105.1 Chloroflexota bacterium
CGACTGCAGCAAGCACAACGGGATTAGCTGGGACGGCATCCTGTCCTGCGAGTTTCTCGGTCATTACAAACCGGAGCCGGAGGCCTACCAGGCCAGCGCCCGGTATCTGGGTCTGGACACTTCCGAGGTGATGATGTGCGCCGCCCACAAGGGCGACCTGCAGGCCGCCGCGCGAGCGGGCATGCCGACCGCCTACGTCCCGGTCGTCGGCGAACGCGGCGAGGGTAACGACCCCGACCTGTCGCCCGACCCCTCCTTCACCGTCAACGCCACCGACTTCGCCGACCTCGGTCGGAAGTTGCTGGCCTGAGCAGCGACGTCAGGCCAGGCCGCCGCCGTCGACGATGAACTCGGCTCCGGTGCTGAAGCTGGACTCGTCGGAGGCGAGGTAAAGGGCGAGGTAGGCGACCTCCGATGGATCGGCGGCTCGCCTCAGCGGGGTGTTGCGCAGGAAGCGTTCACTGTCCGCCTCGAAGCCGGGGACCTGGTGGAGCATCATCGTGTCGATCGGTCCGGGATGGATGCTGTTGACGCGGATGTTGTAGCGGCCCCACTCGCGGGCGGCGACCTTGGTCATGCCGCGCACGGCGAACTTGCTGGCGGTGTAGGCGATTGATCCTGGTCCGCCGCGGAAGCCGGCGGTCGAGGAGATATTGACGACCGAGCCGGACTGCTGCGCGATCATCTGCGGTCCGACCGCCTTCATCCCCAGCCAGACGCCAATCTGGTTGATTTCAATCACCTGGCGGTACATGTCCTGGGTCATCTCGACGATCGGGGCGTTGCGATAGATGCCGGCGTTGTTGACCAGGGCGTCGAGACGTCCGTGCTGCTCGACGATCTCGGCGACGAGCGCGTGCCAGGCATCCTCGTCGGACACGTCGAGGTGGTGGTAGCTCGCCGCGTCTCCGATTGCGGCGGCAGTCTGGGCGCCGTCGTCGTCCAGCACGTCGGCGATGATCACGCGCGCGCCCTCGGCGGCGAAGAGCTCGGCCTCGGCAGCGCCCTGTCCGCGCGATCCGCCGGTGATCAACGCCACCTTGTCCTTGAGTCGGTCGACCATGCCTTGGCTCCTCTTCTGAGACGGGTGTGCGGGCGGCCCCCCTCTGCCTTCGGCATCTCCCCCCAACCAAGTTGGGGGGAGAAGGATTGGAAGAGGAGTGATGGGCGAAGTGTAGTGAGTCGCCGACTGGCGACCCCTGCGTATCCTACGAACTGGCGAATCAAACTCAGTCCTTGGAGGGCACACATGGCAGGACGAATCGACGGCAAGGTGGCGGTGATCACGGGCGGCGCGAGCGGGATTGGCGAAGGCTCCGTGCGCCTGTTCGCCGAGGAAGGCGGCCGGGTGGTCGTGTCCGACATCCAGGACGAGCGCGGACACGCCCTGGTCGAGTCGCTCGGCGGCGATACGAGCTACGTCCATGCCGATGTCTCGGTCGAGTCCGAGGTGCAGGGCGCGGTGGCCCACGCGATTGATCGATTCGGCCGGATCGACGCCATCTTCAACAACGCCGGCTACGCGGGCGCGCTGGGCGGCCTGACGGAGGTGGAGGAAGACGAGTACGACATGACGATGGACGGGCTGCTTAAAGGCGTGTTCTTCGGGATCAAGCACGCCGCGCGAGCGATGCAAGCCCAGGGCGACGGCGGGTCGATCGTGTCGACCGCATCGATCGCCGGCGTGGGCGCGGGCAACGGACCCGCCGTCTATAGCGTCGCCAAGGCGGCGGTGATGCATCTGACCAAGGTCGCCGCGTACGACCTGGGCGAGTTCGGCATCCGCGTCAACTGCATCTGCCCGGGTGGGATCGCGACGCCGATCTTCGCCAAGTCGCTCGGGCTCTCGGCGGAGGAAGCGGACAAGACGGTCGAAGCGGTCGGGCAGATCATGGGTCGGTTCCAGCCAATCCAACGCTCGGGTCAGCCGGCCGACATCGCGCACGCGGCGCTGTGGCTGTCGAGCGACGATGCGTCGTTCGTGACCGGCCACGCGCTAGTGGTCGACGGCGGCGCCACGCTGGGGCGTCCGCGCGACGGCAGCTTCGGCGAGGGCATGGAGCAGATGTTCGCCGCGCTCGGCCTCGAAGTTCCGACGCAGTAGCCAACTTCCCTGCGTCGTCACGCCCGCAGAGCGCGCCAGCATATGACCATTTTCGGCCGACCGGTGTTCTACGGCTGGGTGATTGTCGTGGCTGCGTTCGTTGCGCAATTCGTCGCGGTAGGCGTGCAGACGTCGGTCGCTGCGGTGTTCGCGCCGGAAATGGTTGCTGAGTTCGGCTGGTCCCGCTTCCAGTTCTTCTTCGCCGACACGATTGGCCAACTGCTGCTGATGGTGATCGGTTTCATGCTCGGTCCTCGGGTGGATCGGTTTGGGGCGAGGCCGATCATGCTGAGCGCGGCGGTGGTCTGTATTCCGGCTCTGGTGCTAATGAGCCAGGTCGACGAGTACTGGCAGTACATCGTGGTTCGCGGGGTGTTTCTGGTGACAGCGGCGTCGGTGTCGGGCTTCCTAGTAGTTTCGATCGCCGTGTCGAAGTGGTTCGTGGTGAAACGCGGACAGGCGCTCGGCTGGACCTCAATGGGCGTGTCCATGGCCGGACTGTTCTGGCCGACCTTTACGGCAGCGATCCTGATTGAGCCGCTAGGCTGGCGCACGGCATGGGTCGTGCTCGCCCTCTGCTATGCGGTGATTTTCTTGCCTTCGGCGCTACTCATGCGGCGACGCCCCGAGGATCATGGGCTGCTGCCAGACGGCGGTCCGACGCAGCTCAGACCGGAACAGATTCAACAGGCCGCGCATGACGAATCAACGTCCCTGACCCGATCAGAGGCACTCAGATCGAGCAGTTTCTACTTGATAGTGCTGATCTTTGGCATTTCGGTGGTCGGAATCTTCGCCATCCTGTTGAACGGCGTCTTCTTTCTCAGAGAGCACGGACTGAGCGCGGCCCAGGCGCCGCTCGCAGTAGGCGCCTTCTCGCTGTTCTCCATGTTGACCAAGCCGCCCTGGGGTTGGGCGCTGGATCGCTGGGATACGCGCGTAGTCGGCTTTGTTTCGTTCGCGCTGGGGGCGATTGGGTTCGTGCTGGTGATCAATGCCGGACCGACAGGCAACTTCGCGATCATCGCGGGAGCGCTGGCGGTCATGGGTGCGGGTATTGGCGGCAACATACCGATCCAGGACATGTTCTGGGCCGAGTACTTTGGCCGCCGCTATCTGGGCGCGGTGCGAGCGGTCGGCTTTCCGGTGGCGATGGGCATTAGCGCCTTGACGCCCTCGTTGGTCGCGCTGGCGTATGACGTGATTGGCTCCTACGACTACGCGTTCTACGTGTGCTCTGGGCTATGGGCGGCGTCGGCGCTCCTCTGCCTGATGCTGCGGCTGCCGGCTAAGCGGCGGATGCCACTAGAGACGCTGGTCCGGCGGATAGCCGCGCTGATCACGCCGTCGACCAATCCGGCGGCGCGACCGGCGGATCAGAAACGCGGCGTCGGTTAACGCGCCGAGCCCGCCGCTTCTCAGGCGACGGACTCGAGGTGAGGCGGACGAGGGCGGCTACTCGCGATCAGGGGCTGCCAGTGCAACCCGTATCACCCCGCCCTAGTCGAACCACATCCTGGTTGTCGCTTGGGCGCGAAATCTCGATTGGGGTGCTGTGCAACCATCGGTTGTGGGTGTTTCTGGTGAAGAACACTCGGCCGCTTGGCAGGACATCGTCGTGACCCTCGACGCGGACGCCGAAGACTACGTCGCCGTCGTCTTGCCTGCAAGCGATCACACGTGCTTCGAAGCCGTCACCCAAGTCACTTACAGGAATGCTCTGGTACCAGCGGTTGTTTTCGAGACCCGGTGTGAAAAAGCGCCTTGTTGGAGCCGGGTCCACATCAACGCCGCCCACGCGGATATTGAATTCGAGGGTGCGCAGCGGTCGAGTCGGGTGCAGGCGGGCGATGACGCGGATTTCCTTCGTCGAGGCGGCGGCAACTGTGTTGCTGAAGTCGGCGATGGAAATGCCTTCGGTCGGGAACTCCGCCTCAATCACATCCAGGGAATCGGTCTCTCGGACTATCTCACCAAGAGTCAGCCGGAGTACCACCGTTCGCGCATCGTCGGGACTGATTGCCAAACTCCACGAGCCGTCGGGATTGACGACTCCACCACCCTCGATGGCGGGCTGAACCTCCACGCCGTTCTGGTTGACGGCGGTGATCGTGGCTCCGCTGTACTGACCTGCGTCGCGTCCCCAGAAGAGGTGCGGCAGCTTCGGTTGCTGAGCGTCAACGACAGAGGCAATCAGCGCGAGGACGACCAGGGCGCCGACCAGCGCCGCTAGGCCGGCCAGTCGGCGCCGCGTCAAGACCGCGAACAGTTGGCTCTTCATTCTCGGCTCCTCCTTGCCCGCACCCGCCGTGCCTGGAGTTAGTTGACGATAGTTTATCGCGGGACTGAAGCTCAAATGGCGGAGGCGGGCAGACGCTTGTTGATTTTGCGCTCAGCTAACGCAGATGCAAGGGCCAATGCGACGCTCAGCGGGCGAGGAACCCGCCGTCGATCTTGAGCTCCGCGCCCGTGACATAAGAAGACTCATCCGAGGCGAGGAAGAGCACGCCGTAGGCGACCTCGTCGACCTCTCCGGTGCGGCGCAGCGGGATCGCGCGCCGCAACCGTGCGCGTGCCTCGTCGCTGATGGTGACGCCTGAGCGCATCGGCGGCATGAAGCCGGGATGGACGGTGTTGACGCGGATGCCCTCGGGTCCGAGCCGGACCGCCATCGCCTTGGAGTAGTTGCGTACGGCGGCCTTGGATGCGTGGTAGGCGGGGTGTCCGCCGTCGGAGCCGACGAAGCCGTAAATCGAGGAGATGTTGACGATCGAGCCGCCGTTGCCCGCGGCCAGCATTGCGGTCGAGCCGAGCTTGGTGCCGAGGAAGACGCCGGTCGCGTTGACATTCATGATCCGGTGCCAGCCCTCGGTTGAGTCGGGGTCGTCCACAGAGGTAGACGAGAGCCCGGCGTTGTTGACCAGCACGTCGAGCCGCCCGCCGTTGGAGTCGAGCGTTGACGCGAGCAGGGCATTCCATTCTTCCTCTGCGGTGACGTCCATGCTGACAAAATCTGCGCTACCGCCGGCGGAGCGGATCTGCTCCTCGACCTCGCGCCCGCCCTCCTCGTAGAGGTCGGCGATTACGACGATCGCGCCCTCGCGGGCGAAGAGTCGGCACTCGGCCGCGCCCATGCCTGCTCCGCCGCCAGTGACGATGGCAACCTTGCCTTCGAGTCGTCCGGGCATGTTGGCACCTTTCTGTACTACGAGGTAATGCGGTCAGGGTGACGGCCGCTTGCAGCTTGCTCCCACGCACGCCAGAGTTCAGCTTGATGTGCGCGGGCCCAGCGCAGCACTTCGCGCTCGTGCCGCGCCGACAGTCGCCCTTTCCTGATCTCCTGATTGTCAATGCTGACCAGAACGCTCCTGCCCGCTACTTATGCATGGAAGTGCGGCGGAGGATGGTCAGACGGGTTCATCAGAATCCGAATCGCGCCGATACGACACAGTTCAGACAAGCGCTGACTCGCGACCGAGACGAGACCAAACTTCTTGCCAGGGCAATCCGGTCACGTCGATGTACAACGAGTAACCGGATCGCCGGAGATCGTTACCCCAGATCACACCATCGCCTTCGATTCGGACTGACTCAAAGAAGGGACGGTCCCTCCAACCCTCAAACGCCGGGCCGTCAGCAAGGAATGACAAGTCGGCTCTGCCGTTGGTCCCATCGGCAAACTCGACCCACAGTGTGAATCCCTCTCGGGGCTCCACGCGAACGGGACGAGTGAAGTCGCCATCGTCTGGTACTGCCGCGCTGTCCGGTTCGGCCGTTTGTGTCATTGCAGACTGATCCCCTAGCCGCCGGCGGCCGCCGACTCGTAGATCGAGGCCGGGGCCGGCGGGAGATGGTAGATGCGCTCGGCGGTCGTGCGCAGGACCTTCTCGCGGATGCCCTCGTCGAGGTCAGTGAGGACCTCGGTGACATGTTCCTGGGCTCGCGGGTAGAGGCAGGTCGGGTGGGGGAAGTCGGTCTCGAACATCACGTTGTCCTCGCCAATCGCCGAGATCGTGGCGCGCGGGCCGAAGTCCTCGAACCAGAACGAGGCGAAGATCTGGCGGCGGAAGTACTCCGACGGCTTCATCGTCAGACCTTCGCGCTCGGTCGGGACGGTCTCCTCGAACTGGTAGTCCATCGCCTCCAGCAGGAACGGCACCCAGCCGATGCCCGACTCGACGGAGACGAAGTTGATCTTCGGGTAGCGCTCGCAGAGGCCGGAGAAGATCAGGTTCATGATTACCTTGAAGTTGGTAATGAACAGGCTGATCGAGGTCAGGGCGAGGCGGCGCTGCGGGCCGTAGCCCGGCCAGAGCAGCTTGTCGGCCACGCCGGCGCCGGCGCCGATGTGGAAGTTGACCGGCATCTCCATGTCCTGGCAGGCGTCCCAGAACGGGTCCCAGGCGGCGTCGCCGAGGTGCGGCAGGCCGAACGCCTCGGGCGTGTCGCACATCGTGATCCCGGTCATGCCGAGGTCCTTGATCCGCTGCAGTTCCTCGACCGCGGCCGGAATGTCCCAGAACGGCACCAGGCCCTGCGGATAGAGGCGACCTTCGCCCTCGGCCTGGAACTCGGCGATTGCGTCGTTGTAGATCGTGCAGCAAACGTTTCGCAGCTCGGTGTCCTTGATGCGCACGAAGTTCTGCGACCCGAAGCCGGCGACGTTGGGGTAGACGATTTGCTGGGCGACGCCGAGGCTGTCCATCATCTTCAGCCGCGCCTTGGGCTCGGTCGCCGCCTTGGACATGTTCTCGAAGCTGTCCAGCGAGATCGTGCCGTACTCTTTCTTGCCGTCGTCGCGGACGACGGTGAATCCAGGCGGGCCGAAGTCGATGTCGTCCAGCACGGTCCAGCGCTGCTGACCCTCGTGGTTGAGCGTGATGTGGGGCACGGCATCCTTGTACTTGGCGGGCGCGCGAGAGGTCCAGAGGTCGGGCGGCTCGGTGTAGTGCGAGTCGATGTCGATGACGGGAATGCCGTGAACGGTGAGTGACA
>JAPPBK010000312.1 GCA_026705105.1 Chloroflexota bacterium
CTTGAACGTCGCAACCGCTTCCTTCTGGAAGGTGTCGGTGGTCATGATCGCGCGGGTAAAGTCGGCGCCGCCGTCGGACGTTGGCGCCAGTTGCGGAATCGCAACCCGCAACAGGTCCATCGGCAAGTAGTGCCCGATGATCCCGGTCGAGTTGACAAACACCTCCTCGGCGTCGCAACCGATCAACGAGGCCGCCAACCTGGTCATCTCTCGTGCGTCGGCGAGCCCCTGATCACCCGTCGCGCAATTGGCGTTCCCGGAGTTGACCACAGCTGCGCGCAAGGAGGCATTCTTCGTGTGTGCCTTGCTGATGTGCACCGGCGCCGCCGTGCTCTGGTTTTGCGTATAGACCGCCGCGGCTGTCGCGGGCCGATCTGAGACCAACAGCGCCAAATCGGGCAGGCCCGATTCTTTGATTCCAGCTGTGAATCCACAGGCCGAGAAGCCCCGAGGTCTGGTGATCGCGCCTTCGGCTGCGGGGTTCGCGCCGAGCGCATTGTGAGCACCGCTCATGGGTACACGCCGATCTTGCTCAGGCCCAGCTCTTCAGGCAGGCCGAACATCAGGTTGAAGCACTGCACAGCCGCGCCGGCAGTGCCTTTGACCAGGTTGTCGATTGCGCTGATCACCATGACCTCATTGGTCATCGGATCAACGGTCGGGTAGACGATGCACGCATTCGAGCCGAGCGTCTGCTTGGTTGAGGGTGCGTTCGGCGCGACATGAACGAATGGCTCGTCTTCGTAGTAGGACTCGTACACGTCACGAAGCGCCTCTACGCGCGCCTCGGAGTTCTCAGGCAGCGCGCCGTCGGCGATCGACGGATAGCAAGTCGCCAGGATGCCTCGCGTCATCGGCACCAGATGCGGAACGAAAGTCAGGCTCAGTTCCGAGTTGCTCTCGCTTCGATCCTGCAAAGTGGACAGTTCCTGCACCATTTCAGGCTGGTGACGGTGGCCCGAGAGCCCATAGGCCGAGAAGTTGGAGTCAACCTCGGAGAAGTGGGAAGTCAGCTTCAAGGCGCGGCCCGCGCCGGAGACGCCCGACTTGGCGTCGACCACGGTGCGCCCGTCCAGCCAGCCTTTCGAGGCAAGCGGCGCCAGCGCGAGGATTGCCGAGGTCGGATAACAGCCGGGCACTCCGACCAGTCGCGATTCCGCGATTGCGTCTCGGTGCAGCTCGGGCAGGCCGTAGACCGACTCCGGCAGCAGATGCGGCGACGGGTGCTCGCCGTACCACTGCTCGTAGGTCTCTTCGTCGTACAGGCGGAAGTCCGCCGATGCGTCGATCACCGGCGTCCCCCCCTCGATCAACGCCGTCAGCCTCTCGGCGGCCGCCGCGTGGGGGAGTCCGGAGAAGATCACATCGACATCGTCTGCAACCTCAGCCACGATCGGCAGGTCGAGCGACCAGAGGTGCGGGAACACTTCGGGCAGACGCTTGCCCACCTCGGAACGGCCGGTCACGCAGACGATCTCGACACGCGGGTGTTGCGCGAGCAACCGCGCCAACTCCGCTCCGACGTAACCCGTCACATTGATGATCGCTGCCCGGATCGGCGATCCGGATGCCGAGGTGCTCACAACCGTTTCCGTTCAACTGGGGCACATCCGCCAACACATCCGACGCGTGTTGGTCGGAAAAGGTGAAGATACACGGAGTGCCGAGCACTCGACCTGTCGTACTGTATTGACTATGTCTCAGACAACGCAGGCTGCGTTAAGCCCGTATCGCGCCCTCGATCTGACCTCCGAAATCGGCAGTCTCTCGACAATGCTGCTTGCCGGTCTGGGCGTAGATGTGATCCGAGTCGAGCCGCCCGGCGGTCACCCGTCCCGCAAGCGCGGACCGATGCTGCGGGAGGACCAGGATTCGTCGCTGTACTGGGCGCAGATGAACGCTGGCAAGCGCTCCGTCACGCTCGACCTGGCGGACGAAGCCGACCGTGAGCGCCTGCGTACGTTGAGCGAAACGGCCGACTTCCTCTTCGAGTCGGACGCGCCCGGCGCGATGGCGGCTCGCGGCATCGGCCATCGCGACTTACGCGAGCGGGCGCCGCAGCTGATCTACGTCTCGATCACGCCGTTCGGACAGACCGGACCCAAATCGATGTGGGCTGCCTCGGATCTGATCGGCCATGTCTCCGGCGGGTTGAGTTCGCTGGTCGGCGACCCCGACCGGGCGCCGCTGCGGCCCTCGGTGGAACAGGCCTACAACATCACGGCGCTCAATGCCGGATCGGCGGCGCTGATCGCACTGCACGCCCGTCACCTGACCGGTCGCGGTCAGCACGTGGACGTGTCGATGCAGGCGGCGATGGCGAACACGCTGGGCAACGCGAGGCTCTACTACGAGATGGACGGCATCGTCACCGAGCGAGCGGGAGGCGCGCGCGCCTTCGCCGACCGCGCGACGCGGATCATCTACTCCTGCGCCGACGGTTATGTCGCCTTTGTCCGCATCCCCGCGTCGATGAAGGCGTTGCATCGCTGGATGACGGCCGAAGGAGCACACCCCCGGTTCGACGCCGAGAAGTGGGCCGGCATCTCGATCGCCGGCAACAACCTGCCCAGTGACGACGAGGTCGCGGAACTGGAATCCGAGATCGAGGAGTTCTTCGCCGCTCGCGGCGCGCAGTCGCTGTACGAGTCGGGACAGCATCACGGCGTGATGATCTGTCCAGTGAACACGATGCAGGACATCGTCGACAGCCCGCAACTTGCGGCGAGAGGCTTCTTCGACAAGGTCGTTGATCCTGAGCTGGGCAGTCTCACCGTCCCGGGAGCGCCGCTGAAGATGTCGGCGACGCCCTGGCGGACGCGTCCCGCGCCCACGCTCACTCAACATCAGAATGAGATTCTCACCGCCGCCGCAACGGACATCAGAGACGGAGACTGACACATGACCGAAGACCACCTGTTGATCGAACGACGCAGCAATGGCGTCGTGCTGGCCACGCTGAATCGCCCGGAAGTGCTGAACGCGCTCTCCAACCGGATTCGCGAGGGTCTGCGCGAGATGGTTGCCGATCTGCGCGCCGACCCGGATGTCCGCGTCCTGGTGATCACCGGCGCGGGTCGCGGCTTTTGTTCGGGCGCGGATCTTTCCAATCGCGACGAGCGGGTCGCGGCCGAGGCGGAGCCCGGCCTGACCTCGACGGAACTGCGCTACGGGTTCGCGGCCGAGCTGCAGCAGCTCGAGATTCCCGTGATTGCCGCCGTCAACGGAGCCGCCGCCGGCGCCGGGTTCGCGATCGCCCTCGCCTGCGACCTGCGCCTGATGTCCGACCGGGCGCGATTCCACCCGGGGTTCCTGAAAATCGGTCTCGGTCCGGACTGGGCCGCTTCTTGGACGCTGACCCGCCTCGCCGGTCACTCGCGGGCGCTCGAAGCGTTCTGGCTCTCGGATCCGATTGACGCGACGCAGGCGCTGGAGATGGGCATCGCCAACCGCGTGATCGCCCACGACGAGCTGATGCCGGAAGCGCTGGCGCTCGCCGATCGTCTGGCCCAGAACGCGCCCTGGGCGATGGCGCTGACCAAGCGCGCCATCTACGCCGCGCTCAACAACGACGCCACGCAGCAAGCGCAGTTGGAAGAACTGAACCAGGCCTGGCTGCGCAACTCGCTCGACGCCCGCGAGGGCGCACGCTCCTTCGTCGAGAAGCGCTCGCCCCAGTTCCAGAAACGCTAGACCGAGTTCGCGCGATGACCAGCAACGACGTTCCCGGCGCGCATGTGTTTGACGGCGTTCGCATCGCCGATTTCGCCTGGGTCGGCGTGGGACCCAACGCGACGATGCAGATGGCCTTTCACGGCGCGGAGGTCATCCGGGTGGAGTCTTCGCACCGCCCCGACACGTTCCGCAACGGAGGACCCCGACCGCCCGGCGTCAACGACCTCGACGCCTCGGCTTACTTTGCCAAGTTCAATCGGGGCAAGCGCTCGGTGGCGATCAACCTTGCCCACCCTCGCGGCGCGGAGGTCGCCAAACGCCTGGTCGCCAGCGCCGACGTCGTCACGGAGTCATTCGCGCCCGGATTCATGCATCGCATCGGACTGAGCTATGAGGAAGTGCGCAAGATCAAGCCCGACGTGATCATGTGCTCGATGTCGATGGAGGGCCAGACCGGCCCGCACGCGAAGTTCCGCGGCTTCGGCCTGACCCTGCAGGCCACGGCCGGGATCACGGGCGTCACCGGCTGGCCCGACCGCAGTCCGGTCGGCACCGGCGTCGCCTACACCGACTGGGTGGCGACCCACCTCGGCATCATCGGTATCCTCTCGGCGCTCGACCACCGACGGCGGACAGGCGAGGGCCAGTACATCGACCTCTCCCAGTTCGAAGCCTCAACGCTGGTGCTCGACGCAGGCGTGATCGATGCGGCCAACACGGGACGCGTCGCCCGACCCCTGGGCAATCGCGACCTGCGACACGCGCCGCACGGCGTCTATCCCTGCGCCGACGACCACACCGGCGGCGACCGCTGGGTGGCGATTGCGGTGACCAACGACGATCAATGGCGCCGCCTGGCTCTGCTCTTGGATAGGCAGGACTGGCTCGAATCCGACGAACTCTGTGACGCAGCCGGCCGTCTGGCGGCGCAGGACGCGCTCGACGCGGGCATCAGCCGCTGGACAAGGACACAGACCGTCGGCGAGGTTGAGCAGATCCTGCAGGCGGTTGGCATCCCCGCGCACCGGGCCTCCAACGTCCGAGATGCGCACGAAGACCCGCAGCTCGCGCATCGCAATCACTGGTGGACCAGCGACCATCCGGTGATCGGCGAGATGTCCTACGAGAGCCCCGCCTGGCGTCTGAGCGATACACCGCCGCCGATGCCCAGGCGCTCGCCGCTCCTGGGCGAGGACTCGGAGTACGTCTACCGCAAGCTGTGCGGCTACTCGGAGGAAGAGTTCCAGCAACTCATCGTCGAGGGCGTGGTGGAGTAGTTCAGGGGATAGACCGACCTGCAAGTACGCCCGTTGGCCGACCTTCGTCGACTGCGAGCTGGCCGTTCACGATCACATAGGGAATGCCCGCCGGGGGCGTGCGTGGATCGTTGAAGTCGGCCGTGTCGATTACCGTGTCGGCGTTGAAGACGACCAGGTCGGCGAACCTGCCTTCGGCGACGACGCCGCGATCGGTGAGGCCGAAGCGGCCGGCCGGCAGCGAAGTCATGCCTCGCACAATGTGCTCGAGCGAGACGCCGCTGCGTCGGCGTAGGCGTCCGACAATCCTGGGGAACGTGCCGTAAGCGCGGGGATGCGGGATGCCCTCGTCGAACGGGATGCCGTCCGAGCCGACCATGTAGTCGTCGCGCGAGAGCAGCGCCATGACGTCCGCCTCGACCTGGCGGGCCACGGACGGGCTGGCCGGCATGGCGTCGCGGAAGCCGCACTGCAAGCCCGACTCGCGCATCACCATCAAGGTCAGGTCCGAGACCGACATGTCCATCCGCGCCGCGGCGTCGGCGAACGACAGGCCTTCCAGATGCTTGAGGTGATCCACCCCAATCCAGGTGAACGTGGCCGCGTCGTTGCGTCCCGGAAACAGGTTTTCCAGCGAGTCAATCAGGCGATCATGCCAGGCCGGATCGCCCAGGCGCTCCAACAGCCGGTCGATGCCTCCGACATGGCACTCGCCCCGCAGGAAGTAGCCGGGAACGGTCGCGGCGGCGGCGTAGGGGTAGCACTCGAGCGTCACGTCGACGCCGTCGGACTTCGCCCTGTCCACTTCGAACATGATCGAATCGATGTCGCCGGCGTTGCCGGGGAACGTTCGGTAGTGCGAGATATGCACCTTGACGCCTGAGCGCCGGCCGATGTTCATTGCTTCGACGATGCCCGAACCATCGGGGGCGCGGTCGTCGTTGTGGTTGCGGATGTGGGTCACGTAGACGCCGTCGTAGCGGGCAACGACGCGGTTCAGCGCCACCAGTTCGTCGGTGTTCGAGTAGGAGTTCGGGTAGTACGACAGCCCGGTCGAGAGTCCGGTCGCGCCCTGCTCCATCGCCTCGGCGACCATTCGCTCGGCGTTGGCCAGTCCCTCGCCGTCGAGCGGCACGTCCTCGAAGCCGACGCTCTCCAGGCGGACCGGACCGTGCGGCGCCTGCACCGCGACATTGCAGCCTTTGCCCTCGTAGTGCGCGCGGAAGGCGGCCATCGTCGACATGTCCAGACCGCTCGGTGGCGGACCGTACAGGCCGGCGATGTAGCGGCCGTAGGAGTCCAGGTTCTGCGCCGACAGCAGCGCGTAGGAAAGTCCGTCCTGGGTGATGAACTCGGTGGTCACGCCCTGCACGAGCCCGTGCGCGTGCACTGGATCGCGCAACAGGACGCCGTCGGAGTGAGCGTGAGTGTCGATGAATCCCGGCGAAACGGTCAGGCCCGACGCGTCGATCTCGCGCGCGGCCGATACGCCGGAAAGGTCGCCGACAGCGCTGATCCGATCGCCCTTGAGGGCCACGTCCGCAGCGATGGCGGACGACCCCGTTCCGTCGACCAGCGTGCCTCCGCGCAGGATCAGATCAGCCATCTCCAGGGGTCTTTCCGGTCTCGTCCCAGGCCGCAATCTTGTCGGCAATGTACTCCCAGCGATCGTCGATTTCCTGGTGCAGCAACCGCACCGCTGCGCGCCACTTGATCTCCCCCGGACCGTTCTCGTCGGCCAGCACATGCGGCTCGATCAGCTCCGTGATCGCATCGACCCGCGCATGCATCTGTTCCAAGGTGACGACTTCCTGCATCAGCTCGCGTGACGCCTCGACGTAGCGTTCCCAGCCCTCCGTCACCAGCGCGTGGATTACGGCATCGCAGTGCGGCGCGCGGGCGTCAATGCCCCAGAACACTTCGCGCAGGCGGCAACTGCGTTCCGGTTCATCCCAGTCGGGCATGCCGTAGTAAGTGCGGATCGGGCTGGGCGAACGCCAGCTGTTTTCGACGTCCCAGGGGATCAGGCTGAACTCTCCCGAGAGCGCGTCCTCGTACCAGAAGTAGTTGTGATTGCCGCAGATCGGTACGCAGTACCA
>JAPPBK010000435.1 GCA_026705105.1 Chloroflexota bacterium
TCCCGCTTCGCGGGGGCAGGTTTTCGGCACGTCCCTTCCCGCCTGCGCGGGAACAGGCTCTGCGAGGGGGAGGGTTTGATTCTCGAACGCTAGCCGTTGTCGTAGCCCTGCGTGATCGGATCGTCGCTGCGTTGACCTGCTTGCCCGTCGGGCGCGAAGTCGTCCACGGTGTGGCCCAGATCGGGGCGATCTCGAGGCTCAGGCATCTCCTGCGCGCCGTCGACCGAACTGGCGATGTGCAGGGTCTGCGTGGGGAATGCGAACTCGACCTGCAGCTCCTGGGCGAGGCGGATGATGTCGAGATTGAACACGTGGCGCGTGCGCAGCTCTTCGTTCCAGGTGGATGCGCCGATGAAGGTGTAGACCATGATGTTGAGCGACGACGCTCCGAAACTGTGCAGCTCGACAATGTAGTAGTCGTGGCGCATCTGCTGGTTGGAGCGGACGATCGCGCGGATGCCCTCGACGAACGCCTGGATCCGGTCGGGATCCGTGTGATAGGCGATGCCGACCGTCGTGTAGTAGCGCCGCCAGGTGCGCTGTCCCATGTTGTTGACCGCGGTGTCGGTCATGCGCGCGTTGGGCACGGTGATCAGCGAGTCGGCGAAGGTGCGAACCCGTGTCGAGCGGAAGCCGACCTGTTCGACGGTGCCCTCGATGTCGCCCACGATCACCCAGTCGCCGACCTGGAACGGCTTGTCTGCGAGGATGGTCGCTCCGCCGAGCAGGTTCTTGAGCGTGTCCTGCGCCGCCAACGCGACGGCGAGGCCGCCCAGTCCGAGTCCCGCGATCAGCGAGGTGATGTTGACGTCGAGATTCTGCAGGATGAACACGCCGCCGATCGCGCCGACGAACAGCTTGCCCGCCGTCCGCGCCAGAGGCACGAGCTGATCGTCGAGTTTTGAGTCGGTCTCGCTCGCAATCTCCTGCCAGTAATCGGCGCCTGCGTCGACCAGGCGGAATCCCACCAGGACGCCACCGAGCGTGGCGGCGAAGCTGGTCAGGATGCCGACCACGTTCTCGACATCGGCGTCGAAGTCAAGGATCGGAAAGCCGATCGCCAGCGTGACCGCGGCCAGCATGAACAGCAGCGGGCGCTGCAGTCGCTTGAGTTCGCGCTCCCAGAACTCGTGCCGATAGGGCTGCGTGCGGCGCCGGATCAGCGCCGTGATGCCCCAAATGATCAGGAATCGGGCGGCGACGATGATCACCGCCATCACGCCGAGACCGATGAACTGCCAGACCTCGATCCCGATCACGGAGTCGTGCAGCCAGTTGAGGACGAGATAGCTAAACATTGCAGAGTCCAGCGAAATCTGGATCGGTCGCTAACAGCGTAGGGGCGACCCTCGTGGTCCCCCACAGATTGTGATCATCAGTCGGAATCGTGCAGGGCGACCACGCGGGTCGCCCCTACCGGGTCAGAAGGCGGTGAAGCAGGTCTGGAAGCGTTATGCGGTCGAGGGATCGTGCTCGAAGCCGCAGGCCTTGTGCGAGCCGTCGCAGAAGGGCTTCATGTCCGACTGCCCACAGCGGCAGAGCGCGACCATCGAACCCTTGGGGTTGGGGATGGTCGAACCGTCGTTCGCCTTCAGCGTCAGATTCTCGGTCGAGATCAGGATCGGACCGTTTGCGTTGATCGTGACTTCCGCCATGCGTATCTCCGATGCTCGGGACAGGTGCTCTGGATGACCCTTGGTCACGGCTAGCATAACTGTCGAGCGCTGCGACGACGGCTCGCGGCGACGCCGTGGAGGATCGGAGCGCGACCGATGAAGCTGACTGTTGAGTTTCCTTCTGTGATTCACCGCGACGGCCCGGACGAGATCGCTCGCCTGGCAACGGCGATCGAGGGGATCGGCTACGACGAGATCGACATCTTCGACCACGTGATTAACGGCTATCCGATCGAGGGTCGCGCGCCGGCGCCGTATCCGGCGACCATGCCGCTGCTGGAGGCGCTGGTCACACTGGGCTACATCGCCGCCGTGACGGAGCGCGTCGGCCTGGGCACCGAAGTGCTCGTTCTGCCGCAGCGGCAACCGGTGCTCGCAGCCAAGCAGTTCAGCACCATCGACACGCTCTCGGGCGGCAGACTGCGTGTCGGCGTCGGCGTGGGTTGGCAGGAGTCCGAGTACGACGCGCTGGGGATGGACTTTCACACGCGCGGTCGGGCGATGGATGAGGCGATCGAGCTGATGCAGGCGTGTTGGCGCGACGAGACGATCGAGTTCGCCGGAGAGCACTTCCGCGCCGAGTCGATGGCAATGGAGCCGAAGCCGCCCCAGGGCGGCGGCATTCCGCTGTGGATCGGCGGCGGCTCGAAAGCGGCGCTGCGCCGCGCCGGACGGGTCGGCGACGGTTGGATGGCCTCGGGCATGCTTGGCAGCCAGGGCGCCGACGCGATCGCCGAGGTGAAGCGCGAGGCTGAGCTAGCGGATCGAGACCCGGAGGCGCTGGGTTTCCAGTGCCAGCTCGCGACGCCGCCGCGCGCCGGCGATCCGTCGACCCGCGAGTACTGGGCGCGGACCTCCGAGGTCGCCGCAACCGCGGCCGCCGCGCAAGAGGCCGGCTTCGGCTGGGCCGCAGTCAACGTGACCGGCGTATTCGTCGCCGGCGCGCGCTCGATCGACGCGATGATCGAGCAGCTCGGCGTTCTGCACGACGCGATCCGGTCGGAGACGGGCTAAGCGATCGGACGTTGGATGGTGCGCCGGCTCTTGCCCCTCGTCCTGCTCGGAGGTCTCGCCTTCCTGCTGCCCCACAGTTCAGTCGCACAGGATGACGCAGCGCCGCTCGTCGTGGTCATGGATATTGACGGCCCCATCGAGCCGATCACGGAACGCTATCTCTCCCGGGTGATCGACGACGCCGACGACCGCGGCGCGGAGGCGTTGATCATTCGCATCGACACGCCGGGCGGCCTGATCAGTTCGATGCGCAAGATTGCCGAGCAGTTGCTCAACTCGCCGGTGCCCACGGTCGCCTACGTGTGGCCGTCTGGCGCTCAGGCGGCGTCGGCCGGGACCATCGTCACGATTGCCGCGCACATCGCCGCAATGGCTCCCGCGACGAACATTGGCGCCGCCGCACCGGTGACAGGTACCGGCGAGGACTTGCCGCCCACGCTGCGCAGGAAGGTCGATGAGGACATCACGGCGCTGATCCGCAGCATCGCCGAAGTGCGAGGCCGCAACTACGAGGCGATCGAGCCCACGGTCCTTGAGGCCAAGGCGTATACCGCGCAGGAAGCGCTCGAGTTGGATGTCGTTGACGTTGTCTCGGTTGATCTTGACTCGTTACTGAATGCCATTGACGGGTCGGAGGTCGAGCTGCCCAGTGGCATCCGCGTATTGAACACTGCGAGCGCGCAGATCGATGAGGTCGGACGCTCGATGCTGGAGCGGTTCCTGGACATCCTGACCAATCCCAATGTGACCTACGCGCTGATCCTTCTTGGCACATACGGAGTGATCTACGAGATTCGCGACCCCGGCAACTTCGGTCCCGGCGTGTTGGGCGTGCTTGGGCTTGTCCTGGGATTCGCCGGTGTTGGCCTGCTACCGGTCAACTTCACCGGCGTGGTATTGCTCGTCGCGGGCATGTTCTTGCTGCTGTTGGAATCGCAGCTCGACGGCTTCGGTTGGGCCGGGATCGGCGCCGTGATCTGCTGGCTGTTGGCAGGCTTTCTGCTCTTCGGCGAGATCTTCCCGGAGCCGACCGCGCTCGACGATCCGCTCGAGATCTCGCGGTGGGTGCTCGGGGTCTTTGCCGGCGTCACGCTTGGGGTAATCGGGTTGTTCTGGGTCCTGGGCCGCGGCGGCGGCAAGTCCGAGGCCTTCATTCCGGAGCATGAACGCCGGCTGATCGCTCAGCAGGCCACCGTCGTCGATATCCTCAATCCCAGCGGTGAGATCGTCATCGACGGCGAGCAGTTCACGGCCATGACCGAGGGCGAGGACATCGCCGAGGGTTCGCCGGTCATCGTGACGGGCGTCTATGCGGGCGGCGTCCTCAAGGTGGCTGAGCCGCATCGCGCGCCGACCGCGGCGTCAGACCCCCCGTGGCGAGATCGCGCGGCGCGGCTCTCGCTGGCACACTTGATCCGGCAACGAAGGGATCGATGACATGGGAGTGATTCAGACCGTTGGCCCTAACGAAGCGTTGGTCAGGTCAGGAGGCGGCGAGCAGCCGAAGGTGGTGGTCGGTGGCCGCACTCTGGTCATTCCGATCTTCCACCGCGCCCAGCGCCTGCCGCTGAGCGTGATGACACTGCACGTGAAAACCGAAAACGTATACACGGGCGAGGGCGTCGCGGTCTCGGTTGACGGCGTCGCCCAGGTCAAGGTTGCCCGCTCGGAGGAAGCGATTCGCACCGCGGCGCAGCAGTTCCTCGGCAAGACCGAGCTTGAAGTCCAGGATGTCCCGCTACAGACGCTGGAAGGGCATCAGCGGGCCATTCTCGGCACCTTGACGGTCGAGGAGATCTACCGCGACCGCGAGAAGTTCGCAACCCAGGTGCGGACTGTCGCATCGCCTGACCTGGCCGGTATGGGTCTGGAGATCGTCTCGTTCACGATTCGCGATATCAAGGATCCGGGCGGCTACCTGGACGCGCTTGGTGTGCGCCGAACGGCCGAAGTCCGGCGTGACGCCACGATTGGGCAGGCAGAGGCCGAGCGTGACGCCGGCATCCGTTCGGCAGAGGCGAAGCGGGCACAGGAGGCCGCGACCTATGAGGCCGAGACTCGGATTGCCGAGTCGGAACGAAGCTTCAATGTCCAGAAGGCTTCCTACGACCAGGAGGTCAATGCGCGCCAAGCCGAAGCCGAGCTGGCCGATGAACTCCAGCGCGCCAAGACCATGCAGGAGATTCGGCGCGAGGAAGTGGAGATCGACGTCGTCGAGCGAGCCAAGCAGATCGAGCTTCAGGAGCAGGAGATCCAGCGTCGGGAACGGGAGCTCGAAGCAACGGTGCGCAAGCCGGCGGAAGCCGAGCGTTACCGGATTGAGACGATTGCCGAGGGTGATCGCAACGCGGTCGTCGCCAATGCGATCGCGGAGGCGGAAGCCACGCGCCGCCAGGGTGAGGCGCAGGCGGAAGTGATTCGGCTCACCGGCCAGGCCGAAGCTGAAGCCATCGAGGCGAAGGGCGCGGCCGAGGCTGCCGCCATGCAACTCAAGGCCGAGGCCTGGAAACAGTACGGCGAGGCTGCAGTGATCCAGCAGGTGCTGGAGACGCTGCCGGCCGTGGCTCAGGCCGTCGCCCAGCCCCTGGCCCGCACCGACCGCATCGTGATGTTCGGCGGCGGTGGCGATGGAGCCGGCGGCGCGAGCAAGCTGACGAGAGACATCACCCGAACGGTCGCCCAGGTACCGGAAGTGATCGAGTCGCTGACCGGCATCGACATCGTGGGCAGCATCAAGAATATCCCGGGCCTGGAGTCGACTACGCAGAGCAGCGAAGCCGCTGATGAACAGCCTGTCGCCGCTCCGGAGGATGCCGAGTCCGATCAGTCCGACCGACCGCAGGCATAGCCGCGTGGCCGATTCGATGATCACGGAACATGGCGTGCTGCCGATTGCGCTGGGCGACAACTGGGCGTACGCGTTGCCGACCTCGGACGGCGTGATCCTGATCGACGCGGGGCCGGACTACGACGGCGCCTGGGAGGCGTTGGCGGCTCAGCTTGACGCGGCGGGCCTCAGCATCGGGGACGTGAAGTACGTTGCCATCACCCACGCCCACATCGACCACTGCGGGCTGGCCTTTCGCTGGCAGGAGGCGGGCGTGACGGTGGCGGCCTCGGAACTGGAGTCGCAGTCGTTCCTGCACGGGCGCAACATCATCGGCTACCAGACGCAGTACGTGTTCGATCACATGCGCCGGGTCGGCGTGCCCGAGGAGCGGATCGCGGGATTCATCGAGTCGCGCGAACGGATGCGCCAGGCGTTCCGCTCGGGCGACAACACGGGCGGCGGCGTGCGACGGGAGCGCTGGCCGGGGCTCATCCGCGGGACGCCCTTCCGCGCCGATCAGCCCCTGCCTGACGGAGCGGAGCTCCGCCTGGGCGACCGCCGTGTACTGCTGATTTCGGCGCCGGGTCATACGCCGGGCAACTGCGTCTTCTACGAGCCGGAGACGGGCGCGCTGTTCAGCGGCGACCAGGTGATCCCGGGGCTCAACTCAAACCCGGGCTGGCACTGGGACATCTCGGTGGAGCCGCCCGAGCGCTTCCGCAGCCTGCCCGCCTTCGCCGAGTCGCAGGATCGGATCGAGGCGCTCAACATTGAACATCTCTACCCGGGCCACCGCGAGCCGTCGGACGAAGTGGCGGAGGAGATTGAGCGCGTGCGGCGGCATCACCGCAAGCGACAGGGCCAGTTGCGGGAGATGCTCGCGGAGGGGCCGAAATCTCCCTACGAGCTGCTGATGACGATGTTCCAACGCCTGCCCGATCGTCGGCTGTGGCAGGCGATGGCGGAGGTCACAGGCCACATCGACGCGCTGGTCGTGCGCGGCGAGGCCGTGGAAGAGGACGTCGACGGGTCGCTGACTATCCGTCTCGCGTAGAGCGCTAGAGCCGCCGGTAGACGCCCGACGATCCGGTCATCAGCTCTCCCAGGGTGGCTCGGCGGATCAGGGTCAGGGCTGAGGTGACCGCTCTCGCTTTGATCGCGGCGCGCGTCTGGGCGAAGGTGTAGCCCGTGGCGTAGCTTTCGCTCGCGGTCTCGATCCCGAGGCATACGGCGCCGACCGGCTGGCCGCCGTGCGGCTCAGGGCCGGCGACGCCGGTGATGCCGACGCCGATGTCGGCGTCGAACTGTCGCCGCACCGCACCGGCCATGGCGGCGGCCGTTTCGTTCGAGACGACGCCGTGTTCCTCGATGATGTCGGCCTCGACGCCGTACTGGATCTTGGCCTCTGCGGTGTAGGTGACGAGCCCGCCGCGGAAGTAGCCGCTGGCGCCGGGCACGTCGGTGATTGTGCTGGCCAGCAGACC
>JAPPBK010000300.1 GCA_026705105.1 Chloroflexota bacterium
GACGGCTGCCCGCTCAACACCCAGCAGCTCACCGGCTATATCACCCTGCTGCTGACCCTGCGTGAGTACGAACCGATAGTTGCCGCTGCCGCCGCCGGAGCGCACGCCGATCTCGTGACCGTCCTGCCTGCAGAGCTCGTTCGCGCGCGCCAGGATCGCGGCCGAGGCCGCCGTCTCACGTTCCTTCTCATCGTCGGGCAGTCCCATCACGTGGCCCTCGTAGCCCATCAGCCCGCGCAGGCGGACGGCAGGGAGGTCCGAAACCAGCGCGCAGAGTGCGGACGCTTCCTCGGGCCTGACTCCGCAGCGATGCAGGTTGACGTCGATATCGACTAGCAGGTCAATCGTCACGCCGGCGGCGTCGGCTGCGGCCGATATCTCGCGGATGTTGGCCGCGTCGTCGACCGCGACGCAGAGGGTCGCCAGATTCGCCACTTCGATCAATCTCGCTACCTTCTGCTCGCCCACGACCTCGTTTGCGACCAGGATGTCGGTCACGCCGCCGCGGGCCATGACCAACGCCTCCGAAGACTTGGCGCAGGTCACGCCGACGGCGCCGGCCTCGATCAGCCGGAGCGCCATGGCGGGCGCCTTGCAGGCCTTGACGTGCGGTCGCCAGGCGATGCCGGCCTCGGCGCAGCGCTGCGCCATTAGCGATGCGTTGTGCTCGAGCGCGTCGAGATCGACCAGCAAAGCGGGCGTGTCCAACTCCCAGATCGAGGTCATAGCATGCTCCCAACTGAATCACAGGAATCGTAACGAAACGCCGCCCCGATGCCCTTCACCGAGATCAACGGACTGCAGCTCTTCTACCACGAGCAGGGTTCCGACGAGCCCGAAGCGCCGACCATCGTCTTCGTCCACGGAACGCAGGGCAATGCCTCGCTCTGGGCCGATCTGATCGATGCGCTCTCCGACCGCTTCCGCTGCGCCGCGCTCAATCATCGCGGGCGCGCGCCGTCGGAGGCGCCAGACGATCCGTCGCTATACAGCATCGAGCAGTTCGCCGACGATCAGGCGGCGTTCATCGAGCAGCGCGGCTACCGCGAGATCACGATGATCGGCTGGTCGCTGGGCGTGCGCACGACCCTCGCCTATCTGCACCGGCATGGGACGGAGCAGGTCGGACAGGCGATCCTCGTCGCCGGGCCACCATCGCCCAACTTCGGCGGCGAGCCGCTGACGCCGACGGACCAGGACGCGCCGTCGCGGGAGGTCTGGGGGCAACAGTTCCGCTCCTCGACCGAAGCCTGCTGGGAGGGTTCGCAGCAGTCGCGGGCCACGTGCGACCTGGAGGCGACGCTGCCGAACGTCGATATTCCGGTCGCGCTGTTTCCCGGCCGCCACGACCCGATCTGTCCGCACGCGGCCGCCGAGTTCATGGCGCGCGAGATTTCCGACGCAACGCTGGTCACGTTCGAAGAATCCGGTCACGCGCCGCTGATCACGGAGCCGCAGCGGTTCTTGGACGAGACCGTGGCCTTCATCGAGCGCTGCGAGGAATCGCGCCGGGCGCTCGACAACGGTTGAGTCGGCGTGCGTCGCGCTGCCTGCGATGCACGAGCCGTTGGGCGCTCGATGATACGCTTGCGGCAGTGCGCGCCGGGAGCACTTTTGACCGCCGCGCTACCACAATCAGCAATCTGAAGTGGAGTCTGGCGCGCAGAGTCTTCTGACCGACGCGCCCCTGAAGGGACCCCCTGTGACCACGAATCAGCACTGGTGGCCGGACACGGTCAGCCTCAAGCCGCTGCGGCGGAACACCGCCGCATCCGACCCGATGGACGCCGATTTCAACTATGCCGAGGCGCTCAAGAGCCTGGACGTGGACGAGCTCAAGCGCGACATCGAAGCGGTGATGACGACTTCACAGGACTGGTGGCCGGCCGACTACGGGCACTACGGCCCGCTGTTCATCCGCATGACCTGGCACGCGGCCGGGACGTACCGAATCTCAGACGGACGCGGCGGCGGCGGGGCGGGACAGCAGCGCTTCGCGCCGCTCAACAGCTGGCCCGACAACGCCAATCTGGACAAGGCGCGGCGCCTGCTCTGGCCGGTCAAGCAGAAGTACGGCAGCGCGCTCTCCTGGTCCGACCTGCTGATCTTCACCGGCAACTGCGCGCTCGAATCGATGGGCTTCAAGACATTCGGCTTCGGCTTCGGGCGGCCCGACACGTGGGAGGCGGACGAGACCGACTGGGGCGAGGAAGCGGAGTGGCTGGGCGATCAGCGGCACGACGCCGAAGGGGTGCTCGACGAGCAGTTCGGCGCGGACCACATGGGCCTGATCTATGTCAACCCCGAGGGTCCCGGCGGCGAACCGAACCCGGGCCGGGCGGCCGAGTACATCCGCCGCACCTTCATGCGCATGGCGATGAACGACGAGGAGACCGTCGCGCTGATCGTCGGCGGCCACACGTTCGGCAAGGCGCACGGCGCGGCGATGGAGTCGCACGTCGGCGCCGACCCCGAGGGATCGAACATCGAGCGCCAGGGCATCGGCTGGGACAGCTCGCACGGCTCCGGCATGGCGGCGGACACGATCACCAGCGGCATCGAAGGCGCCTGGACCGACACGCCGACGCAGTGGGACAACAAGTTTCTCGAGAACCTCTACCAACACGAGTGGGAACTGACCACGAGCCCGGCGGGCAAGCACCAGTTCCAGCCGACCAATGCGGCGGCTGTCGCGACCGTGCCCGACGCGCACGATCCCGATGTGCGCCACGCGCCGATGATGCTGACCACCGACCTCGCCCTGCGCGAGGACCCGGCCTACGCCGAGATCACGCAGCGCTTCCTGGAGAATCCGGCCGAGCTTGAGGACGCATTCGCCCGCGCCTGGTTCAAGCTGATCCACCGCGACATGGGTCCGCGCGCGCGCTACCACGGACCGCTGGTTCCGACCGAGCCGCTGATCTGGCAGGACCCGGTTCCGGAGGTCGATCACGAGCTGATCGGCGAGGCGGAGATTGCCTCACTCAAAGCCGACCTGCTCAGCTCGGGACTGTCGCGCTCGCAACTGGTCGCGACCGCCTGGGCCTCTGCCTCATCGTTCCGCGGCACCGACAAGCGCGGCGGCGCCAACGGCGCACGCGTGCGGCTCGCGCCGCAGCGCGACTGGGCCGTCAACGATCCGGCCCAGCTCAGCCGCGCGCTGGAGACGCTGGAGGGCGTCCGGCAGTCCTTCAACGCCTCCCGAAGCGACGGCGTCCGCGTCTCGCTGGCCGACGTGATCGTGCTGGGCGGCTGCGCCGCTGTGGAAGCCGCAGCCGCAGAAGCCGGTTACGACGTGACGGTACCGTTTACACCCGGCCGCACCGACGCCTCAGACGAGTGGACCGACGCCGAATCGTTCGCGGTGCTTGAGCCCAAGGCGGACGGCTTCCGCAACTACCTGAACCAGGATCTCCAGACCTGGCGTCGGGGCCGGGCCGAGGAGTTGCTGATCGAGCGGGCGGAGATGCTCACGCTGACTGCGCCCGAGATGACGGCGCTGGTCGGCGGGATGCGGGTCCTTGACGCCAACACGGGTCAGTCATCGCACGGGGTCCTCACCAATCGACCGGGCACGCTGAGCAACGACTTCTTCGTCAACCTGCTCGACTCGGGCGCCGAGTGGCAGGCGGCCAACGGTTCCGACGAACTGTTCCGGAGCAATGGGTCCGGTCGGACCGCGACGAGGGTCGACCTGATCTTCGGCTCACACTCCGAGCTTCGCGCCCTCGCCGAGGTCTACGGCGCCAGCGACGGCGAAGCCAGGTTCGTCAACGACTTCGTCGCCGCCTGGGACAAGGTCATGAACCTCGACCGCTTCGACCTGGCCTAGTCCACGGCCAGCGGCAGTGAATCGTTGGCGGCGTACTCCGACATCGAGGCGTCGTAGACGGCGACGTTGTCGTAGCCGAGCAGGCTGAGGATGAAGGCGTCGTTGGAGGCGGCGATGCCGCCCCCGCAGTAGGTGACGACGCGCTGCGACTTGTCGGGGGCGACCTCGGCGAACAGGCCGGCGAGTTCGTCAGCAGGCCGGTAGAGGCCGGTGTCTGGATCGATCAGTTCCATTGCCGGCACATTGGTCGAGCCGGGGATATGTCCGGCGCGGCCGTATGTGCGCCCGCCGTCGGCGCCGGAGTGCTGGTCGCGGCCGAGTGCGTTGATCAGGCAGCTCCCGCCCGACTTGACGAAGGCGTTGACCTCGGCCAGGTCGGCGAAGCGATCGAGGTCGGCCCTCGGCGTGAACGTGGCCGGCGCGTAGGTCGCAGGCTCGGTCGACGTTGCGCGGCCCTCATCGGACCACCTGCGCCAGCCGCCGTCGAGCACGGCGGCATTGGCGCAGCCCATCGACTGGAACATCCACCACAGACGCGCGGCCCACATCGAGCCGAGCCGGTCGTAGAGAACCAGCTTCGAAGTCTCGGAGATGCCGTGTTGACCGGCGGCCTCGGCAAACGCCTCGGCCGAGGGCATCATGAAGCGCAGCCGCTGAGCGTTGTCGGAGAAATCGGCCTGAAGGTCGAGGAATCCTGCGCCGGGGATGTGGCCCGATTCGTACTCAGCGCGTCCCGACTCGACGCGGTATCCGCCGCCGTCGCGGGGACGCAGGAACACGGTCGACTCGAAGATGCGGACGTCGGGATCGTCGAGGTGATCCGCCAGCCAGTCCGTCGAGACCAGGTACTCGGGGTGCGCGAATGTCATGATCGCCAGTCTTTCGCTGTCTTGTCCGTCTTGCTCGGGTTCACGGCTAGGTTAGCCATCCTCCGCGATAGAATGCCTCCGTACCGCCAGCGCAACCCGGGACATCCCGCCTGTGGCTTACCTCAATACCTTCGCGCCCACCGCCGACGCCGTCGACATGACGCAGACAGACGAGTTCGCCTCGCTCTGCGAGTCGGCCGCCGACCTGGGCATCGGGCATGCCGACCGCGTGCGCTACGTCTCGCGCAACACGGTGATCAATCATCTGCGCCTGCATGTGCTGGAGTGGGGCGACCCCGCCAATCCGACGATCGTGATGCTGCACGGCGGCAACCAGTCGGCGCATAGCTGGGACCTGGTCGCGCTGCACCTGGCCGACCGCTTCCACATCGTCGCCCCGGACCAGCGCGGACACGGCGACTCGGAGTGGGCCCGCGACGCCGACTACGGCCCCGACCAGATGGCATCCGACGCGCTGCAGCTGATCCACGAAGACGGGCTGGAGTCTCCGATCGTGATGGGCCACTCGATGGGCGGCATGGTCACGATGCGGCTGACCTCGCGCGAGCCGTCGCTGCCGCGCGCGGTCGTGCTGGTCGACGTGGGACCCGAGGTCTCGCAGCGCGGCGCGGAGCAGATTCGCAACTTCGTTGTGCGCAACGTCGAGTTCGACCATCTCGACGAGTTCATCGACCGCGTCGCGGCCTACGATCCCTTCCGTTCGCGCGAACACATGGAGCGCACGGCGCGTTACAACCTGGTGCATCGTTCGGACGGCAAGTACGTGGCCAAGTCGGATCGTATCCTGCACGACCCCGGCTTCCGCCGTCCGGCCGCGGATCGCCGCGATGTCGCCGACGGCTTCCACGAGTTCGCCGGTCCGACCCTGCTCGTGCGCGGCGAGTCGAGCAACATCCTCCAGGCAGACGCCGCGCAGCGCTTCGTCGAGGAGTTGCCCAACGCGCGGCTGGTCGAGGTCCCCAACTGCGGCCACAACGTGCACTCGCAGAACACGCCGGGATTCATCGAGGCGGTCTCCGACTTCTTGCTCGGCGCCGCCGGCGACGGCGCTCGCTAGTTCTGGCGTAGGATCGACTCATGGCAGATCAGTACGTCGCGCGCGACCGCGAGACCGGCTTCGAAGTCACCGTGACCGGTGAGTTTCCCGAGCATCCCGACGACCGGATGCGGATCGCCCGCACGACGACGCTGTTCACCAAGCTGATGTCGACGCTGCTGCAACGCGACGAGTCGATGCGGCGGATGGGGTTCCGCGCCATCGAGACGCAACTTGAAATCGCCGACGCGCTGATCCGCCAGGACCACGCCGAAGTCCAGCGGCTGGTGCGGGAGACGCTGACCTCGATGGGCGTGAGCGAAGACCAGCTCCGCGAGATGGCCCAGCGTCTGGCCGAGGCGAGCGGACTCGATCCACGCGTGGCGCAGGAGCTGTCGCGTGCGTTCGGATTCGAGTCGGATCCAGCGTCACTGGACGATCCGAATGAGGCCGATGTGCTGGACGCCACGGTCTCGGAGATGGAATCCGAGGGCGAGCCGCTCAATCCACAGATCCTCGAGCAGCTGGATCAGTTGCTGGCCGATGCCGAGCGCACGATCGACGAGGCGGATCCGGACCCGCAGGCGGGGCGGGATGCGAGCGGCGATACTGAAGACGAATCGGAACCGGACGGCGATCAGAAAGGACCGACGGCATGAGTCAATCAGCGGTTGGATACATCAAGGACATGCTGAGTTTTATCCACGGCGGATTCCGCGACGCGCGGACCGGCCAGACCGGGGAGCAGCTCCACTTCGTGCCCGACGGCGAGTCGCACTCCGTCGCCTGGGTGCTGTGGCACGCGGCGCGGGTCGAGGACCTGCTCGTCCAGGGCGCGTGGCAGGGCAAGGATGAAATCTGGCGCTCCGGCGGCTGGGCGGAGAAGACCGGCCTGCCCGAGCGCGGCTTCGGCACCGGCCAGTCGACCGAGGAGGCCTCGGCCGTCGCGATCGGCGACCTTGACAAGTTCTGGGCCTACCAGGACGCGGTCAACGAGTCGACCCACGCCTTCCTCGACTCACTGAGCGACGACGATCTGTCCCGCGAGGTCAAGCTGGGCGACCGCACGGAGACCTTGGGTGAGTCGATCACGTTGCATCTCTGCACGCACCTGAATGGCCACCGCGGCGAGATCAACCTGATCCGCGGTATGCACGGACTCGATCCGGTCCGTCCCAACATGGGCGGCTAGCCGATTTTTCCTCTCCCCCCGCCTCGCGGGGGGAGATGTCAC
>JAPPBK010000001.1 GCA_026705105.1 Chloroflexota bacterium
CGTTCCGATTCAACGCCACAAAGTCCAGTTCCAGTTGCTCGCCGTAGAAGCGGTCGCCCGTCTCATAGGTCCTCACCACTTCGCCGGCCGACGTGATCCCGAGCACGACCACATCCAACTCGTCGACAATCGACCCGATCAGCCGATCGTCCGTCTCAAAACTCGTCAGCGTCCGCTCGAGCGTGCGGCCTTCACGCTCCTCCGAGAACAACTCCGGACCCCAGGCCGTCGCCAGTTCACGCAGTCGCGACTGATCGACCCGATCCTGGTAGCCGCCCAGCAACAGGAAGGTGGTCAAGCCCACGACGATCAACGTCAAGATGACGATCGCGACCAGGGTCACGTAGATCCGCGAACGGATCGTGCTGAACTGCAGACCCGGCCGGCGCAACTCAGGTACCCGCAACCTCGCGGTGATGGCCGAAACCCGATTCGTCAGGCCTGACGGCATCAGCATCCCGGAACCAGCGCGGCCGGCTCGAATCGCGTTCGACGCCTAGCCGAGCTCGTGCGGTTCGCCATTTGACGACAACGCCAGGCTCGACGGATGGTCGCGCAACGTCATCTTGTATCCCACCCCGCGCAGGGTCTCGATCTGCAGATCGCTGTCGCGCAGGTGTTGGCGCAGGTGGTTGATGTGCACATCCACCGTCCGCGTCTCGCCGCTGAACGTGTACCCCCAGACGAGGGAGAGCAGTTGCTCCCGCGACATCACCGTCTGCAGGTTCTGCGCCAACGCGAAGAGCAGATCGAACTCCTTGGTTCGCAACTTCAGCGATGCGTCCCCCAGGGTCGCTTCGCGCGTCTGGCGATTGAGCGTCAGGCTGCCCACCGCGACCTCGACCCCGGACCTGGCAATCCCGTCGGCGCGTCGCAGGATCGCTTTCACCCGTGCGACCAGCTCCTTGGGATTGAATGGCTTGGTCAGGTAGTCGTCCGCGCCCAACTCGAAGCCGGCCACTTTGACCGCATCCTCGCGCCGCACGGTCAGCATCAGGATGGGCACATCCGAGTCCTGGCGAATGCCCTTGGTCACCTCGAACCCGTCGAGTTTCGGCATCATCAGGTCGAGCACCACGAGATCGGGCCGCAGCATCACGGCCTTCTCCAGCGCCTCCTGGCCGTCGGAGGCGAACTCGAGCTCATATCCCTCGCGGGAGAGGTACAGGCGGACGAGCTCACGAATGTGGGGCTCATCGTCGGCAATGAGAATCTTCATGGTCGTGCAGCCTGCCCACCAACCGATTTTCACTATAGAACGTCACGCGTCGCCGGTCGGACTATGAATGTGGACCCTGGAGGATGGATCGCGATGGATCGCGAATGTCGACGTCGGGCGATGCCCCAGGCCAGGCTCGTTGATAGCCTCAACTCGGAAACGCAGCGGACAGTCCGCGAGGGAGCGAACCATGCCTAGACGTGAAGTGCCGGCCGGAGTGGAAGTGCGATCCGCGAACGCAGAAGAGATGGAGGACTTCCGCTTCATTGCCAACCTCGCGCTCGGCGAACACGGCAATCCCAAGCGCGACCCTGTGACCTTTCTCCAGCCGGAGTGGTCCACCTGCGTCTTCGAACACGGCGCGCTGTCGACCACCTTCGGCGCCTGGCCCTTCTCGATGCGCCTCAACGGCGAGCGCGCCCACGTCGCCGGCGTCACCGCCGTCGGCACCGACCCGACCAAGCGCCGTCGCGGATACCTCCGTCTGGCGATGGAGCACTCGCTCGACGAACAGTACGAGCGCGGCCAGTCGCTGGCGGCGCTCTACGCATCGCAGGCCGGCATCTATCAGCGCTTCGGCTACGCCGTCTGTTCGCGCCGCCTGCGCTACGAGATCGACCCACAGGACCTGAACTTCGTCCAGGCGCCCACGCCGACAGGCACGCTGAGCGTGTCCAACGCCAGGGATCTGGCCGATAATGCCGTCGTCATCCGCGACCTGTATCGCGAGTACATGCAGCCGCGAAACGGCTTGCTGCACCGCGGCATCAATCTCTGGACCGCCGAGCTGCTCGACGAGCCGTCGAACATCGAGGAGGGTCCGGTCCGCGTCCTGCTCTACGAAGAGGACGGCGAAGCGCTGGGCTACATGGTCTACACCAGCCGCGAAGACCAGGCGATCAGCGAACCCAGCGCCTTTCAGCGTGATCATCGGATGACGATCCGCGAGTACGGCTGGCTCACTCCGGCGGCCTACGTCGCGATGTGGCAATACGCCGCCAGCCAGGACCTGACCTGGCGCATCTACCTCAACGACGCTCCCACCGACGATCCGATCCAGCACCTCGCTCGCGATCCGCGCACCCTCAGGGTCAGAGTCATGGACGGCATACTCGTACGCATCGTTGACCTGCCTCGCGCGTTGATGACGCGCCGCTACCAGGTCGAATCGGAGCTCACGTTCCGGGTCGTGGACGACCTCTGCGAGTGGAACCAGGGCACCTGGAAACTCAGCGCCGGTCCCGAAGGCGCCGACATCCGCCAGGTCGACGAATCGCCCGAACTGACCATGGACGTATTCACCCTGGCGCACCTCGCCACCGGAGCGCTGACGGCGACCTACAATCACCGCCTCGGCCGGATCGAGGCCGCCGACTCAGCCGCGCTGCTCCGCGCCGATCATCTCTTCGCCACCGAGTACGCCATGCACTGCATGAACCACTTCTAGGCTCGCCGCCTGCGTCAGACCGACTCGCCGAGCAGGTAGCGACCGACCGCCTCCTCCAGCGCGGTGACCTCTCGCGGGTCCAGATCGCGGTACGGCGGTCTCGTGTGCGTGCGCGGCAGACCGCTGGTGATGTGAATCAGTTCCTTCAGCGCCCCGACCCGTGGGAACTGATTGAGGATGTCGTGCAGCTCGTTGAGCTGGTCCTGCGGACGCTGGGGTTCGCTGCCCTCGCGATGGGCAAACTGGATTGTCTTGACCAGCGCCGGTACCGCGTTCGCCATCCCTGAGACGCCGCCCACGCATCCAGCCTGGTACAGCGCTGCATGCGCCGCGTCGGACCCGGCCATCACCCGAAACTCCGAGCCGGGACCCTCCGCCGGAACCTGCGCCATGTAGCGCGTGGTCCGTTCCGCGTCGCCGCCCGAGTCCTTGATCCCCACCAGTTGCTCCGGATGCCGCCGCAGCACGCCGGCGAGGACAACGTCGGGAATGTCAATGCCGGCTTGCGCCGGCATGTTGTATAGCAAGGCCCGACCGTCGGACGGCAGTGACTCGATCACCGCGCAAAACCACTGGATCATGCCCCAGGAGTCGATGTTCTTGAAGAAGTACGGCGGCAGCAGCGCCACTGCGTCCGCGCCGGCGTCGAGCGCATCGTTGGCCGCTCGAATCGTATCGGGCAAGGAGGGACAAGTGGCTCCCGCGACCACCACCAGTCCGCCGCCGATTCCGCGCGAGGCCTGCTTCACCGCCGAGACCACGCGCCTACGCTCATCCATCCCCACAGACGGCCCTTCGCCGTTCGTGCCCAGCGTCAAGATCCCGGTGATCCCCATCGTCCGCATCCAGTCGACATGGGGGCCGATCCAGTCGAGATCGACATCGCGGCCGCGCTCGGTGAACGGCGTCACCTGGGCGGCCATCAGCCCGTCGAGCCGCTCGTACCTCAGCGCCATGACACTGCCTCGATTCGCTGCCTGACTTGGCTGCCTCACTTGGCTGCCTCACTTGGCTGCCAGGTTTGCAGGGTATCGCTGTTCCAAGTCGCGTCCGAACGATTAATCTCAGTGCCATGCCTCGCGTGTTCCTCTGCAGCGCCACCGGCGCCCTGACCACTGACGCGGCCCCTGTCGGTGGAGGCGTGGCCGTGCTTGAAGCCCTGATTCCGCATCTGCAGGACTCGGACTGCGAGCTCACACTCCTCACGCCGGGGCGCGACTCATCCCGCGACGGCTTCCGTCAGACGCTCCCGGTCCACACGCTCTCGACCAGCGAGCCTGACCGCATCCTCAAGCTGAACGCCCGCGGCTACGCGCGGTTTGCGCTCGAATGGCAAGCGGCATTGTCCGACTACTTCGCCGATATCGACCCCGCCGACGCCGTGGTCATCGCCAACGACACGTCGGAGGGTCCGCCGTTTGCCCATCTTCAGGCCAACGGCTTTCGCCAGATGGCGCTGTTGCACGTCATCGTCAGCGAGTTCTTCAGCCGCCGCTACATCTCACAGCCCATGGGCCTGCCGCTCACCGGCGCGCATCTGTCGGCGCTCTGGCGACTGGCCGAACGCCGCGGCATCGCCCGGCATGCCCCTGATATCGCCCGACTCGTCTGGTCCAAGGAGCGCGATCTCGCGCGCCACGTGGATGCGCCCATCGCGCCTTCGGCCCCGGTCGCCAGATCCCTGGCCGACTGTTATCCGGGCACCGGCGTCTCGCGTCGCACGCAGATCGTCCCCTGGGGAGTGATTGGCGACGCGGACCCGGCACTGCGCGAGCACCGAGCCGAGACCTTGCGCGCGGTTGGCGCCGACCCGAACCGCTTCACCCTCCTCACACTCAGCCGGATCTCGCCCGAGAAGCGGATTAATCTGGCCATCGACGCGCTGAAGCGGATCGAACGTCAATCGCCAACCACGGCGGAACGCATTCAGCTGATCGTCGCGGGAGGACCCGCCTATATGGGCGGCGAGGCATACGATCGCAAGCTGCGCGAGGACGCGGAGCGCTTTCGGAGAGTCGAGGTCGTGTTTCCGGGTTACGTCGCCAGCGAGCAGAAGTGGCGACTGCTCGCCGCCGCCGACACATTTCTCTCGCCCAGCTACTACGAGGCCTATGGCCTGACCATCGCGCAGGCGCTGGCCAGTGGCACGCCCGTCGTCGCCGCGCCTCACGCCGGAGCGCACGCCACCGTTGACGAGCGGCACGGCTGGATTGCTGAGGCCACACCCAGAGCGTTCGCCGCCACCATTCGCCGCGCCCTGCACGCCGACGAAACGCGGGAAATCCTGCGCCGCCGCGAAGCCGCCGTGCGCTGGGCCGAAGAGCGGCCCTTTCGCGTCGCCGCCGAGCGCATCATCAACATCGCCCGTACACTCGCTCACGGTGAATCGCCGCATGAGCACGCATGAGTAACTGAGGAGTTCGCATGACGAGTCAGCGCGCAGTGCTGTTCGACTTCGGAGGCGTCCTGATCCGCATGGACTGGGACGGCTATGACGAGTTCGGCAAGCGCTGGAACCTGCCGGCCGGATCGTTGGTCGACGCCTTCTACCGTACCCCCGAGTGGCACGCCATCGAAACCGGTCGCGGCAACTGGGAAACCTGGCAGCGCGGAGTCGAACAGAGCCTGTCGCCATACCTGCAGGGCGATGTCGCCGGTGAGGTCCAGAAGCTGCTCGACGCCTGGTACGCGCAGCCCTGGCAGTATCACCACCCCAACTTCGAGCTCGCCCACGACCTCCAGGCCAACGGCCACAAGATTGGCGTCCTCTCCAACGCGCCCGACGACCTGCGCGACCGCTTCCTCAGCAATCTCCCGGTCGAGGTCAGTTGGGACGCCATCGTCGTCTCCGGCGAGATCGGCATGCGCAAACCCGATCCGGCCATCTTCCATCACGCCGCCGATGAAATCGGCGTCGCGCCCGAGCATTGCTTCTTCATCGACGACCTGGAAGAAAACGTCCTCGGCGCCCAGGCCGTCGGCATGGGCGGCTACCACTTCACCCGCAACAACTACAAGGCCCTCCGCATCGCCCTTCGCGCCGCCGGCATCGAGAGCTGATCCCATCTCCCTCTGCGGCACGGGTGGGAGATGCCTCAGGCAGAGGGGGGATCTGACGTCTGCCGATCACGCAACACCGCAAAGAACACCGAAGCAAACAGCGCCCCCAGACCGGGCGCGACCCAGTAGACCCAGTGGTTGTCCCAGAACCAGGCGATCGCCGCCGGTCCGAACGCACGGGCCGGATTCATCGACGCCCCGGACACCGATCCGGCCAGCGTCACCGCGGCCGCCACATAGAGTCCCACCGCCACCGCGAACACCGTCGCACCGCGGCCCCGCTCGGCCAGCATCAGGATCGCGTAGACCAGGAAGAACGTGATCACGATCTCCGTTCCGAACGCCTGGATCACGGGTCCGCTGCTGAAGTTGGCGCCCAACCACGACTCGCCCTCCCCGGTGTGATTGCGAAACAGGCCGTGCATCACCGACGAGGCGATCAACGCGCCCGCCAGTTGCGCGGCCACGTACGGCGCCAGTCTGCGGCCGGGCAGCTTCCCCGTCAGCCACAATCCGAGCGAAACCGCCGGATTCAGATGCGCGCCGGAGACCGACCAGAACGCGAAGATCATCACCGCCACGCCGAACCCGTTCGCCAGCCCCACGCCCAACGCGCCCAATTCTCCGCCCGACCACCAGTTCACATGAGCTGAACCGGCGCAGAAGAAGACCAGCCCGAACGTGCCCAGCACTTCCGCCATCAGTTGCCTGGCGCTCGCCTGATTGCTCGCCCGATCAAGACTCAGCCGTCCCAGCAGCGGCTCGGCTGCCCGCGCCAGCGGAGCGAGTGCACGCTCAATCGGACTCATCAGCCGCACCCCTATATTCAGCACACGTGTTTCACGTGAAACGCCCGCGTGTTAGCCGCGACCGAAACACTAGCAGCCGACCTCAATCCTCCGCTATCCCCGCTGTTAAGGTTGAGCCATGCCAAATCGACTCGCCGGGGAAACCTCTCCCTACTTGCTGCAACACGCCAACAATCCCGTGGACTGGTATCCGTGGGGCGACGAAGCCTGGGCCCGCGCCCGGGCCGAAGACAAGCCGGTCCTGGTCAGCGTCGGCTACGCCGCCTGTCATTGGTGTCACGTGATGGAGCGCGAATCCTTCGAGAACGATGCGATCGCCGCCATCCAGAACGACCTCGTCGTCAGTATCAAGGTCGACCGCGAGGAACGTCCCGACGTCGACGAGATC
>JAPPBK010000282.1 GCA_026705105.1 Chloroflexota bacterium
GCCGGGTGCGTGCAGGCCGGTGTCGTGGACGGCGCAGATGCGCAACTCCACGGTGACGTTCGCGTCGGTTCGGTCGGTCTAAACACTCAGCAGTTGCTGCGAGAAGCGGGGCTGGAGATCGAACTGGCGGTTCCCGAACTGGGCCGCTGGCAAGGCTGGATCGCGGCCGATCGGCTTGGACAACTGCGCAGCGCGCCAGGTGTGTTGACGGTCAGGACGCCGCGATACGCCAGGTTCGCCGCCGGCGCGGCGCTGTCCGAGGGGGACGAGGCGCTCAACGCCGCTGCTGCGAGGACGCGCTTTGGCGTCGACGGTTCCGGCATTCGTATCGCGGTCATCTCCGACGGGATTCAGGGGTTGCAGGAGGCGCAGCAGATCGGCGAGGCGCCAAAGCTTGTCGATGCGAGAGGCTTCGGCGCGGGCAGACTGAAAGGCGGCGACGAAGGCACGGCGATGATCGAGATCATTCACGACCTCGCTCCCGGCGCGGCCATCTCCTTCGCCGCCGTCGTGACCGACCTTGACCACATCGCCGCGGTCAATCACTTCGCACGGATCGTCGACATCATCGTTGACGACGTCGCCTACCCGTTGCCCGCCGATCAACGCAGCGACGTCTCGCGCAACACGACTGCCGCGCTCGAACATCCGGACTGGCCGCTGCGCGCCTACGTCACATCGGCGGGCAACTGGGCCGAGTCGCACTGGTCGGGAGACTGGCGGCCCGGCGTTGACGGACGGCAACTTGGACTGATGACGGCGGGCGCGACGCACCGATTCGGCGTCGATGACGATCAGGCCGGCGAAGAGTCGCTGTCAGGCTCGGGCAACGGGTTCCATGTCGAGCGCGGGGATCGCATACTGCTTGTGCTCTTCTGGGACGATGCCTGGGGTCGATCGACGAATGACTACAACCTGTACTTGATGGCGGACGACGGCGAGGTGATCGCCTCCGGCGAGACGACGCAGGGCGTCGGTATCGACAATCACGAACCGCGTGAGTTCATCGAGCACGAGTATCAGGGCGATGACGCGACGATCTACGCCGTGATTCAGAATCCTCACGATGACGCTGCTCCGGTGACCTTCCAACTGTTCGTGTTCAACACCGAGGGGCAGAGACCCCGGTTCGCCCACCGCACGCCGGAGGGCAGCATGTTGGCGCAGTCCGATGCCGCAGGCGCGATCACGGTCGGCGCGGTCAATGTCGGCATGCAGACGGTCGCCGCCTACTCAAGCCGCGGACCCACGCTGAACGGGCTGCCGAAGCCGGACGTGGCCGCGGTCGACATGGTCACGGTGTCCGTCACGACGACGTTCGCGCCTCGCTTCCGGGGCTCGTCTGCCGCTGCGCCGCATGTCGCGGCGGTCGCGGCGCTGCTGTTGGAAGCGCAGCCCGCACTGCTCGCGGCCGACGGCGGCAACCCGAATCTGGAGCGACGCCTGATACGCGAACTGCTGACTGATACGGCCAGAGATCTGTCGCCGCGTGGTCGCGATCGGGAGTCGGGCGCGGGGCTGGTCGACGCGGAAGCCGCCCTGGGCTCGGCGATCAACGGTGCAGCGGCAGTGACTTCTGCGTTGGACGATGGACCCGGCACGCTGCGCCGCGCGCTGGCCTCGGGCGCCCGCTTGGTCTTCTTTGACGGCGGACGGGAAGATCGGACGATATCCCTGCGCTCACCGCTCCCGCCGGTCGCGCCGGGCACGATCATCGACGGCAGCGGCTGGACGCTCGACGCATCGGGCGTTGCAGTCGGGATCGAGCTCGGCGCGGACTGCGAGCTCTGGGGCCTGACGATTCGCGGCGGCGCGGATTCAGGCGTGCGCGTGAACGGAGATCGGGTAGCGGTGCGGGAGACAGTTGTCGAACGCAGCCGTGTCGGAATCGCCGTACACGGAGTGGGGGCGACGATCACAGGCGTCGAAGTGCGCGGCAGCGAGTCCCACGGTGTGCAGATCGGCGAAGGCGGCTCGGCCGAGCTGTCGGGCAACACGATCGAGTCGAACGCCGGAGCAGGCGTGTTCGTCGCCGCCGAGGCGCTGGGCGCTCTGATCGGCCCGCCGGGCGAGCCGCCCGCGGGCGCGCCGCGCTTCCACGGCTGGCCGAAGATCGATCCGCTCAGTTCCGCCTGGGGCCAGCCGCGTTCAGGTGCGTCCCAGCAACTGACCGGCGTCGTGAGTCTCGACGGCCTGCCCGCTCCCGCCGGCACGCAGGTCGACATCTACCTCGATCGCCGTCTCGCCGCATCGCTGCCGCTCGACGACGAGTCTCGCTTCCAAGCAACGATCACCGGTCCGGGCACGGAGATTCGTTTCGCCGTCGCCGGTGTCCCACTGGCGGACCGAGTGCCACTCGCGTCCGGCGGCGAGCTGACGCTCAAACTGCGCGCGACAAGCCCGTCCGTGCGCGTGGGCATGGAACCGCCAACCGGCGTCAACCTGATCCAGGCCAACCAGACGGGCATCGTGATTGAAGAGTCCAGCGGGGAACTGTCCGGTCCGCGGTTCGTCTGGGGCAACGAGCTGCGCGGTCAACGGCTGGACATCTCATCGCCCTGGCCGGCGCCGACGATCGAGGACCTTGGCTGGAGCGCGGCCGGCATCAACGCCGCCGGAACCGCGACCGGGGCAGTCACGGCGCATCTGTACGCCGGGCCCGCGGCAGTCCGCCGCTTCGTCTCCGCGGTGCCGGTCGTGAACGGCTCGTTCCGCTTCACCGACATCGAGGTCGAGCCCTCGGCGACTCACTTCTCGGTCATCGGGCAACGTCCGGGCGAACGAACGACGGCGGAGAGCGACGTGATTCGGGTCGCAGCGGCAGGCCGGATCGCCCGCGTCACGCCCGACTCGGGCTACCTGGATGGCGGCGAGACGGTAGAGATCTGCGGATCCGGCATCGCCCTGGACTCGAGTGCGCCGCGCGTCTGGTTCGGCAACCGGCCCGCCAGGGTGCTCTTCTGGTCGCCTGACTGCATCAGCGTCTCCACTCCGCCGAGTGAGCGCGGTCCGGCAGACATCGCGCTGCATCGCGAGGGCGCGCGGGTGATTCTCGCCATCGACGCCTTCGAATACCGCAGCGAACGGGTCGTGCGGCTGCGCGGCGGCTGGAATCTGGTCACCTGGAGCGGGCCGAGCGACCGAGTCGGCAACGCGTTCGCCGCGCTCACCGATCGCGACTTCCGCGTCTATGCATGGGACCAGGAGCGTCAACTCTGGAAGTTCTATTCACCTCTGCTGCCGACCAGCCTCAACTCGCTGCGCACGCTGAGCCATGATCAGCCGCTGATGATCTTCCTCGACGGCGCCGACATCGACTGGCCGCAGCCCGCTCGCGAATAGGCAGGGGGAGCATCGCTATCATCGACGCAGGTTCCTCGACTATCCGACGAGCACAGAGGAGAAACGCATGGCAATCGCCAAGTTTGCAGAGCCGAAACCGGGCGTGGATCTGGGAACGGCGCAGGTCGCGATCGACGAGCGGGCGCTCAACGACTACTACCAAGGACTCGAGCTAGACCGTCCGATGGATGCGCAGAGTGCGCCGTCGATGGTCGCCGCCAACGTCGATATGGCGACGCGGATGTACTTCGAGAACGACTTCGGCAATCTCTGGCTGCGCCAGGAGTGGGACTTTCGCAAGCCGCTCGCCGCAGGAGCCACGTACGAAGCATCGGGCCGCTCCATTGATGTCTATCAACGCCGCGACCGCAGCGTGATCCTGACCGAGACCGTGCTCAAAGACGAGGCGGGTGACGTGGCGGTCGTGCAGCGGCATCACCAGTCGTTCGTGCTCGACCAGAACGAAGGCAAGGTGACGCTGCGAGATCCGTCGAAGAAGGAGGGCGCGCGGAGCTACTCACTGCCTGAGGGGGACCCGTTTGGGCCTATCGTGCGGACAATCAGCCTGGAAATGTGCGGTTCGTTTTTCCATGGCGATCGGAACTACCACACGGACAAGCAGGCGTCTGAAGAACTCGGTTTCACCGATGTGGTGGTGGGCGGCAAGATGACGATGTCGCTGGTAGGCGAGTTGCTCGATCAACGCTTCGGCGACGCCTGGAAGTCCTCGGGCAAGCTGCTGGTCAAGTTCACGAACATCGTCTGGCCCAACGAGACCGTCACCGTCAAGGGGGTGTTGCAGGGCTCGAACGAGGACGACCCGGAGCGGCGCAATGTCGCTTGCTGGGTGGAGAAGGAGAACGGCGTGATCGTCGTCGTCGCCGAGGGCAGCCTCAGGCTCTGACGCCCGAGGGCGGGAAGCCGACGGCGAGGTCCGATGTCCGGCGATCTGACCGTTTTCGTCCCGATCGGCATGCGGCCGCTGACCGGAGGCTTGCGCACGGTCTCAGCCAGCGGCGCCACAATCTCACAGGTGATCGACGACCTGGAGTCGCGCTATCCCGGCTTCCACATGTCGCTGATCGAGGAGGGGCAGCTCAAGCCGAGCCTGACGATCGCCGTGAACAGCGTCGAGCAGCCGCTGGGCCTCTTGGCCCGGGTACCTGAAGGCGCGGAGATTCACATCATCCAGGCGCTGGCGGGTGGCAAGTGCTACAGGGCGACGATCAGAATCGCGATAGCGAATATCCTGTTTGCGACGGGGAACTGAATGACGAGGAGCCGCCGATGACCATCGAAACCAAGACCGCGTTCAATGTCGTTGGGACCCGGCCGATTCGGCCCGACGGTGTCGACAAGGTGACGGGACGGGCCAACTACGGCGCCGACATCTCGTTGCCGGGGATGCTCTACGGACGCATCCTGCGCTCGCCGCACGCGCACGCGCGGATCCTCAGTATTGACACCTCGAAGGCGGAAGCGCTGGACGGCGTGCGCTGCGTGATCACGCACGAGGACCTGCCCGGCGCGTCGGACGCGATCCTCGACTTCGGCGAGAGTGTGTCGCCATACAAGTGGGTGCTGGAACAGACCTTCGCATCGGAAAAGGTGCTGTTTCAGGGGCACCCCGTGGCCGGCATCTGCGCAACCGACCCGCACATCGCCGAGGACGCGCTGTCGTTGATCGAGGTGGAGTACGAGGTGCTGCCGCCGGTGCTGACGGTGCACGACGCAATGGCGGACGGTGCGCCGATCCTGCATGAGGGGATGAAGACGGTCGAGATGGTCGCGCGGTTCGTGCCCGGCGACGGACGGGGTGAGCGCGACTCCAACATCGCATCGCAGCTTGAGCTCGAACACGGTGACCCGGCGGCCGGCTTCGAGGAAGCGGACATCATCCTCGAGGGCGAGTACGAAACGGCGGCGGCGCACCAGGGTTACATCGAACCGCAGACCGGCACCGCCTACTGGAATCCCGACGGCACGCTGACGATCTGGACATCGTCGCAGGGGCCGTTCGCGATCCGCGACACGGTCGCGCACATGCTGGGCATTCCCATGGCCGACGTGAAGGTGGTGCCGATGGAGATCGGCGGCGGGTTCGGCGGCAAGACGAAACCGTACATGGAGCCGGCGGCGGCGATCATGTCGAAGAAGACCGGCCGCCCGGTGAAGATGTACATGAACCGCGAAGAAGTGTTGATCGGCACCGGCCCGACCTCGGCGACCTACGTGCGCTGCAAGATCGGGGCCAAGAACGACGGCACCCTGGTCGCCGCCGAGGCGACGCTGGCCTACGAGGCCGGGGCGTTCCCGGGCTCGCCCGTAGGAGCGGGCGCGTCCTGCATGTTCTCGTCGTACGACGTCCCCAACCTCTACGTCAACGCGCTCGATGTGCTGACGAACAAACCGAAGGCGCACGCCTACCGGGCGCCGGGATCGCCGCAGGCGACCTACGCGGTCGAGTCGCTGCTCGACCAGCTCGCCGAGCGGCTGGAGCGCGATCCGATGGAGCTGCGCGCGCAGAACACGGCTCGCGAGGGCACGCGCCGCGCGGACGGGACGCGAATGCCGCCGATCGGGGCTGAGGAGACGATGCAGGCGGCGATGGACTCGGCCCACTACCGCTCCGAGATTGGTATTGACGAGGACGGGCGACTGCTCGGCCGCGGCGTTTCGATGGGCTTCTGGCACAACGCCGGCGGCGAGTCCTCCGCCTACGCCATGACCAACGCCGACGGGACGGTCAACCTGTCGCTCGGCTCGGTCGACATCGGCGGACAGCGGGCTGGGTTGGCCATGCAGTTTGCGGAGTCGATGGGAATCGGCTACGAGCAGGTGCGGCCGCAGGTCGTAGACACCGATCAGATCGGCTTCACCAACGTCACCGGCGGTTCGCGCGTGTCCTACGCCAGCGGCCTTGCGGTGCACGAGGCGGCGCTGGACATGCAGCAGCAGCTTGCGGCGCGCGCGGCGCGGATCTGGGAGTGCGACGAAGAGGCGGTGTCCTACGCGGACGGCGTCCTGCACGGCCCGGACGGTCAGTCGATGCCGTTCGCGCAACTCTGCGGGCAGCTACAGCGGACGGGCGGCCAGATTCAGGGCGCGGCCGACGTGTCGCCGAATCGGCCCGGTCCGGCCTTCGCCTGCCACATCGTCGACGTGGCCGTCGACCAGGACACTGGCAAGGTGGACGTGCTGCGCTACTCGGCGGTCCAGGACGTGGGCACAGCAGTGCACCCGTCCTACGTCGAGGGCCAGGTGCAGGGCGGTGTCGCGCAGGGCGCCGGCATGGCGCTGACCGAGGAGTACGTCTACTCGGCCGAGGGTCGGATGACCAACGCCAGCCTGCTCGACTACCGCATGCCGACTTCGCTCGACCTGCCGGAGATCGAGACGATCCTGGTCGAGGTGCCCAACCCCAGCCATCCGTACGGAGTGCGTGGCGTCGGCGAGGTGCCGATTGTGCCTCCGCTGGCCGCGATCGCCAACGCCATCTACGACGCCACCGGCATCCGTATGAACTCCCTCCCCGCCAGCCCGACCAAGCTGCTGAATCGGCTGTTGGAGGAGTAGTCTAT
>JAPPBK010000245.1 GCA_026705105.1 Chloroflexota bacterium
GCGGAGATCGACTCGCCCACCGAGGGGCTGCGGCGTTCGACCAGTCGCGACGCGTCGGCGACGGAGATACCCGTAGCGCCCTGCCGCACTTCCACTCGAGTCCCCGGCGGTGGATACACGGGATCGATGTCCAGCGCGGCGTAGACGGACGCCATGCGCACCGATTCCTCGACAGCGATGCTGAGCATCGTGTCGTCGTCCTCGGTCACATAGGTCACGCCGCCGGGAAACTCCAGCTCCAGTCCTTCGCTCAGTTCCTCGGTCTCCAGTCCCCAGCCGCCGATCACGGCCGCTGCCGAGACGCCGAGCCGCTCGGCGATGTCGTGCACGGAGTCACCTTCCTGGACCAAGTGCACAAGCGGCTGCGGCGCAAGCCGGGCGTGCACGACGGCCTCAAAGCGCTCGGGCGGCTGCGACGCGCCTCCGGTGGCAAGCGCGTCGGCTCGCGGACGCTCAATCGAGAACACCAGGTCTTCGCCCAGGTTGAGCTGAATGGCGCGCTGCAAGTCCAGCGAGTTGCGAATCTCCTCACCGTCGACCGCGATGATCCGGTCGCCGGCTCTGAGTCCCGCCTGGTGCGCGGGGGCGTGTTCGACGGTGCTCGTAATCACCGCCGGCCCGGCGGAGACGTTGTCCGGAATCAGCGCGCCCAGGGCGAACAGGAACAGCGGCAGGATCGCGTTGACGGCCGCGCCCGCGCTGAGAATGCCGATCCGGGTGAGCCGCGACTTGGCGCCCAGCGATCGCGGATCGATGCCGACCGTCAGCCCGCTGATCTCGGCTTCGCCCCTGTCATTGATGAATTGGGAGCGACTCTCGGGCGTCGTGCGGTAGTTGCGCGGGCGCGGCCGATCGTCGTCCGGCTCCTGATCGTACGTCAGGGTCAGCGACCAACTGGTCTTGCGGCCGTCCGCCTCGGTGTGGTCGAAGGAAATCACCCGTTTCTCTTCGCCCATTGTGGCCAACATGCGTTCGATGAACTGGTCCGGCGTGACGACGCGCTTGCCGTTGACCTGGAGAATGCGGTCTCCCGGCACGAAGTGCTTCGTCATTCGCGAGTCGGGATCGACGGCGGTGATCAGCAGGCCCGAGGCCTCTTCCCCGGTCAGTCGGACGAACCCCCCGATCGGCAGCCAGTTGAAGGAATAGAGCGTCTCGCCGAACTGCCGGCCCTTGCCGATCCGCGGCGGCAGGCCGACGCCGAACTCTTCCACCCGAACGCCCGCCAGCTTGGCGGCGACGAAGTGTCCAAGTTCGTGCAGGATGACCAGGCCCAACAGGATGCCGACAAACGGCAGAATCGTCTCAAGAAAGACCATGCCGCCAGCGTACTAGCGAGTCGGCGATGTCGGGCCGGATCACACGGCTGCGGCGATGCGGCCGGTGGTAAAGCCTCGGGCCCAGGCGTCGGCGGCGTCGATCGCCTCGATGTCGGGATTGGCAGTGTTGCGGTGCGCGTCCATCGCCTGGTTCACGTAGTCGGCGATCTCCGTGAACCGGATGCGTCGCTCGAGGAACGCTTCGACCGCGACTTCGTCCGCCGCCGCCATCACGGCGGGATAGGTGCCGCCGGCTCGGCCCGCCTGCTGGGCGAGCTTGAGACAGGGGTAGCGGTCGAGGTCGGGCCGCGAAAAGTTGAGCGTGCCGACGGAGGCCAGATCGAGCGGTTCGACTGTAGGTTCCAGGCGCTGCGGATACGAGAGCGCGAGTTGGATCGGCAGCTTCATGTCGGGATAGCCGAGCTGCGCCTTGACCGATCCGTCGCCGAACTCGACCAATGAATGGACGATCGACTCGGCGTGTTGCACGATCTCGACCCGCTCGTACGGCACGTCGAAGAGCCACTTGGCCTCGATCGTCTCCATGCCCTTATTCATCAGCGTGGCGCTGTCGATCGTGATCTTGTCGCCCATGTTCCAGGTGGGATGATCGAGCGCCTGCTCCGGCGACACGTCGGCGAGCTCGTCAGCCGGCAGGTGGCGCAGGGCTCCGCCCGACGCGGTCAGCAGGATGCGGCGGATCTCGTGACCGTCCTCGCCCCAGAGGCATTGCCAGATCGCCGAGTGCTCGGAGTCGACGGGACGGAGTTGCCCGCCGCCGCGATCGACGGCGTCGCGCACGAGTTGGCCGGCCATCACGACGACCTCTTTGTTGGCCAGCGCCACCGCGCCGCCGCGCTCCAGCGACGTGAGTGTCGGTTCCAGGCCCGCCCGGCCCGCCGTGCCCACGACGAGCACATCGCCATCCGGGTCAGCGGCCATTTCGTCCATCGCGGTGACCGATGCGTCGCTGTCGCGTGCAATCCGGGCGAGCCGCGCGCCGTCGGCGGAGGCCGCCCAGACGTATCGCGGCCCGAACTCTTGCGCCTGCGACTCAAGCGCGTCGAGGTTGCGGCCGGCGGCCAGGCCGAGGATGTTGAATCGCTCCGGCATCGCCCGCACGACGTCGAGCGTCTGGCGACCAATGCTGCCCGTGGATCCAAGCAGCACGAGGTTGATCGGCGGCGCATCGACGTGGTTCAGGTCGTCCATTGCAAGAAGAAATATACGACGGGCAGACCGAAGAGCAGCGAATCGAGCCGGTCGAGCACGCCGCCGTGTCCGGGAATGAGGTTGGAGGAGTCCTTGACGTCCATCGCGCGCTTGAAGAGCGACTCTGCCAGGTCACCGAGTTGAGAGGCGATCGGCAACACAATCGCCAGCAGCACCAGCGGCCAGAGCTGCACGTCGAGGTTGAGGATCTGGTCGAGCGCCAGCGTCGCGCCGAAGCCTCCCAGCCAGCCGAACACCGCTCCCTCGACCGTCTTGTTGGGTGAGACCGAGGGCGCGAGTTGGCGGCGGCCAAGCAGTCGTCCGCCCGCGTAGGCGGCGGCGTCGGCGGCCATCACCGCCATCACCGCCAGCAGCATCCAATCGGTCCCCTGGTCGGCGGCTCGGACGATGACGAAGGTCGAGCCCGGAATCGCGAGGTACAGGACCGAGCCGAGCATCGCCAGGCCGCCCGCGAGCAGCGGCTTGAGTCGGTCGGGATCGGGTTCCGGGATCGATCGAACGGCGACTACAGTCGCTACTCCGGCGATGCCGATGCCCGACGCGAGAATCGGCCAGAGCAGCGAGACATCCGAGTCGGAGGTCGCCGCGCCCATGACCGCGCCGATAGCGGCGACCGCGACGATGAAGATCGGGCTGCGCGGGTCGAGACCGGCAATCCTAGCAATCTCCCAGAGCGCGATCGCCAGGCTCAGCGCCAGCAGCGCCGAGAAGAGCGGACCTCCGACGAGGATCGCGGCGACGATGATCGGCATCCCGACGGCAGCGCTGGCAAGACGCAGCCCCAGGCCACCCGATCCGAGTAGGCCTCTCATGCCGCACCACTCTCACTCTCCCCCCCGCTGAGCGGGGGGAGAGGGAAGCGCGGGATCTCGCGCCTACTTGCCATTCGCCGGGCGTCCGCCGAAGTTTCGGGTGCGCTGGGCGAAGGCGGCCAGCGCTTCATCAACGTCACGCTCACAGAAATCCGGCCAGTACGTGTCCGAGAACAGGTACTCCGCGTAGGCCGCCTGCCAGAGCAGAAAGTTCGAGACCCGCTGGTCGCCGCCGGTGCGGATGATCAAGTCGGGGTCGGGCAGCTCGCTCGTGTACAGATAGTCGGAGAGCATCCGCTCGGAGATGTCGTCGGGGCTGACGCCGTCGGCCACGATCCGCCGCACCGCATCGACCAACTCGGCGCGCGAGCCGTAGTTGAAGGCCACGCAGACCGTCATGCGGTCGTTGCTGCGGGTGAGCTCAATGGCATCGTCGATCTTGCTGCGCAGACGATCGTCGAGCGCATCGAGTCGTCCGATGTAGCGCAGCTTGACGCCCGCTTCGTGCAGCGGTTTGACCTCGCGGTCGATGGTCGAGGAGAGGATGCGCATCAGGCCGCGCACCTCGCGGCGAGGGCGTTTCCAGTTCTCGGTGGAGAACGCGAACAGGGTGAGACAGCGAACGCCGCGTTCGCCGAACGCCTCAATGGCGGCGCGGATGTTCTCGGTACCCGCGCGATGACCGTCGGTGGGCCGCAGTCCACGCTGAGCCGCCCAGCGGCCGTTGCCGTCCATGATCACCGCGACGTGACGGGGAATCGGGGTCGAGTCGGAGGAATGCACGCCGTTCGCAGACGTGTTCGACAGGTCATGCGCGTTTGCAGGCGGGGCGGGCGCGGCAACGCCGGAGGCGAGTGGGGTGGACACAACTAGACCTCGAGGAGCTCGCGCTCCTTCTGACTGCCCGCAGCATCAACTTTAGCGATGAATTGGCTGGTCAGCGTGTCGAGTTCCGTTTCGGCGCGATGCTCTTCGTCCTGCGACAGGTCGCCGTCGCGCTGCATTCCGCGCAGATCGTCGTGGATGTGCCGGCGCACGTTACGAATCGCCACGCGCGCGGTTTCGGTCTTCTGGTGGACCACCCTGACCAGGTCGCGCCGGCGCTCTTCGGTGAGTTCCGGCAGCGCGAGTCGGATCAGGATGCCGTCCGACTGCGGATTGATGCCAATGTCGGATGTTTGGATCGCCTTGGTGATCGGATCGAACGCGTTCTTGTCCCAGGGCTGGATCGCGATCAGGCGCGCTTCCGGCGTCGAGATGGTCGCCAACTGGTTGAGCGCCATCGTGGTGCCGTAGTAGTCGACCCGAAGCTGATCGACAAGCGACGTGTGCGCGCGTCCCGTGCGGACCGCCATCAGATCTCGTTCCAGCGCGCTGACTGCGCCCTCCATTCGCGAGTTAGCGTCGTCGAAGGCAAGGTCGAGTAGCTCGTTCTCCGACATGTCGCGCTCCCGTCGCTCGCGCGCGGCCGGCGAGCCATCAGCCGGCCAGCCGTGTCTCACCGTGATCGACCAGTGTGCCCGCGCGCTCCAGGTCGGGACCGTCGATCACCGTCCTCACGATAGCGTCAGCCGACTCGATGTTGAACACGACGATTGGTAGCGAGTGTTCCTCGCACAGGGCCAGCGCCGAGGCGTCCATCAGGACGCCGAGATTCTGCTGGAGCGCGTCGCGATAGTTGAGCTGCGCGTAGCGCGCAGCCGTAGAGTCGAGTGCCGGGTCGGCCGTGTAGACGCCGTCGGTGCCATGCTTGCCCATCAGCAGTTGATGGGCGTCCAGCTCGATGCCACGCAGCGCGGCGGCGGTGTCGGTGGTGACGTATGGGTTGCCGGTACCGCCCACGCAGAGCACGATTCGGCCCTTCTCCAGGTGGCGCAGCGCGCGGCGGCGGATGAAGATCTCGGAGACTTGCCTGACCTGCAGGGCCGACATCGTCCGCACTTCGCCTCCGGCCGCCTCGATCGCATCCTGCAGTGCGAGCCCGTTGATCACCGTGGCGAGCATCCCGGCGTAGTGCGCCGTCGCCTCGGCCATGCCCAGCTCGGCGGCGAGCCGCCCGCGAAACAGATTCCCGCCTCCCACCACCACGCCCATCTCGACGCCGAGATTGCGGCACTCGACGATCTGCCGGGCAATGTCGTTCAGCGCGCTCGGGTCGATGCCTGATTCGCGCTGTCCCTGCAACGATTCGCCGGAGACCTTGAGGACGACTCGGGGAGACGCCAAACTACTCGCCCATTTCGTATCGAATGAAGCGGGCGACCTCTACCTTCTCGCCGATGGAGGCGATCACATCGTTGATTCGGTCGCTGATCGTCTGCGATCCGTCACGGATGAACTCCTGGTCGAGTAGAGCGACTGCTTCCGGCTCGGCGTCCGCGGGCATCTGCTCGGCGCTGACGGCGGCGGGGTTCATCGACGCGATCTGCATCGCGATGTCGTGCGCGAGTTCCTTGAACTGGTCGGTCTTGGCAACGAAGTCCGTCTCGCAGCGCAGGTCGACCAGTACGCCGATGCGTCCGCCGTGGATGTAGCTGTGAATCAGTCCCTGTCCGGCGGCGCGGTCGGCGCGCTTTGCGGCGGTGGCGATACCTTTCTCGCGGAGCGCGAGTCGGGCCTGCTCCATGTCGCCGTTCGCCTCGGTCAGCGCCTGGCGGCAGTCCATCACGCCGGCGCCGGTCTCGGCGCGCAGCTCCTTGATCTGGTCAATCGTTACGGGCACGTTGGTTGCTCCTCTGAACGGTGATTGGGCTGGCAGTGATGTCTCGTGCGGCGCGAACCGGTCAGTCCACGGCAACGGCCTGGACCGGCTCGCTCTCCTCGAACCCGTCGTCACCCTCAACGGCGCTTTGGCGCATCATCCCGCCCGACTGGGCGGCGTCGGCGATCTGCGAGGTGAGCAGGCGCACGGCACGGATCGCATCGTCGTTCGACGGAATCGGGTAGTCGACCAGGTTGGGATCCGAGTTGGTGTCGCAGACGGCGATGATCGGGATCTTCAACCGCCGCGCCTCGGCGACGGCAATGTGCTCGCGCGGCACGTCAACCACGAACAGCGCCCCGGGCGTCTGGTTCATATCTCGCAGACCGCGCAGATAGCGGTGCAGCCGGGTGAGCTTGTCGCGCAGTTTCAGCGCTTCCTTCTTCGGCAGCAGGTCGAGCTGACCCGCTTCCTCGCGCCGCTCGAGCTCGATCATGTAGTCGACCCGCTTGCGGATCGTCGGGAAGTTGGTCAGTGTGCCGCCCAGCCAGCGGGTGACGACGTAGGGCATATTGGCGCGGTCGGCCTCGTTGCGGATCACGTCCTGGGCCTGCCGCTTGGTACCGACGAACAGGATCTGCTGGCCGCTGGCCGAGAGCTCGCGCACGAACTCCGTTGCTTCTTCGAGCCGGGTGACGGTCTGGGCGAGGTCGAGGATGTGGACCCCGTTGCGCGCGCCGTAGATGTAGGGCGCCATTTTCGGATTCCAGCGTCCGGTTTGGTGACCGAAGTGAACACCGGCAAGTAGCATCGCCCGCGTGAGCGCGGAGGCAGCGTGGCATCG
>JAPPBK010000283.1 GCA_026705105.1 Chloroflexota bacterium
TCAGTAACTGCGCTGTTACATCCGATCTGCGGAAGCAGGGGAAGATGGTCTGCGACCGGGTCATCCAGTGCGTCTCGCAATCGTGGAGTGAACAGTGTCATCTGCAGCGGCCGATCCGAAGCTTGACGCCGAGGCGAACGAAGTGGTTGGGCAAGCCCAGGCTTCCGAGCCCGACATGGCGGAAGACATGGCGGAAACGGTGCAGTCGACCGTCGAGTCGATCCTGCGTCGCGGCCTGATTGGTCTCGAGTACCTCTCGATCGAGGACCCGCAGCCCGGTTCGACGCCCAAGGACACGATCCTCACCGACGGCTCGATGAAGCTCTGCCACTACCGGCCCCAGACCGAGGAAATCTACCGCGTGCCGCTGCTGGTCATCACCTCGTTGGTCAGCAAGCCGTACATCCTCGACCTGACGCCCGGCCAGAGCATGATGGAGTACCTGGTCCAGGCCGGATACGACGTCTACCTGGTGGACTGGGGCGCGCCGCTGCCGGAGGAGTCGACCCTGACGCTCGATGACTACGTGATGGATCGCCTGCACGCGTGCGTCGAGCGGATCGCCGAATACTCCGGCGAGGACGAGCTGAACATGCTCGGCTACTGCCTGGGCGGCACGCTGGGCATTCTCTATCTGGCCACGCATCCTGAGGCGCCAATCGAGAACATGGTCTGCCTGACCACGCCGGTCAACTTCAAGGGCATGGGACTCTTCACCCAGTGGACGGACGAGCGTTACTTCGACGTCGACCGAATCGTCGATTCCCTGGGCAACGTGCCCGGGGAGATGCTGCTCTCCGCCTTCGACATGCTCCGCCCGACCGGCCGCCTGACCAGTCCGATCCAGATGCTCGACCGGATCCGCGACGACAGATACGTCAAGTCGTTCATGATGATCGACCGCTGGGCCTCCGACCAGATTCCGTTTGCCGGCGAGGCCTTCCGCCAGATGATCAAGCAGCTCTACTGGAAGAACGCGATGCTTGAAGGTACCTTCGAACTCGGCGGACAGACGGTCGACCTCAAGTCAATCACCACGCCAGTTATCCACGCGATGGCGGAACACGATCACATCGTCCCCTTCGAGGCAGCCGAGCCACTGCTCGAAGAGGTCGGATCGCAGGATGCCGAGGCAATCGTGCTGCGTGGCGGGCATGCCAGCCTCGTCGCCGGCGGCAACGCCAAGTACCGCCTCTGGCCCAAGCTCGATCAGTGGCTCTCAGTTCGGTCGGTGTAGTTCCATGCCCCAGTCCAACAGGTATCCGATATCGAGCCCGATCGCCGGCCAGCCGTACACGCTTCGGCTGCTGACACGTGGCGACGCCGAAGGCGTGCTCGCCTTCGCCCGCTCGCTGCCCGAGCACGATCTACTCTTCCTGCGCCGCGACATCACGCGGCCCGAGCAGGTCGAGGTCTGGCTAGACCGGATCGAGGCCGGACTCACCACCTCGTTGCTGCTGCTCAATCCTGCGGGAGAGATCGAGGGCTACGCGACGGTCGATCGCAACGATCTGCCCTGGTCGCCGCACGTCGCCGAGCTGCGCATCCTGGTCTCGCCGACGCTGCGTGAGCAGGGTGTCGGCCGGCTGCTGACCGAGGAGGCCTTCCGCATCGCCCTGGAGATGGGCGTCGAGAAGATCATCGGCCAGATGACGATTGACCAGCAGCAGGCGATCAACGTGTTCCGCACGCTGGGCTTCAAGCCCGAGGCGGTGCTCCGCGACCACGTCAAGGATCGCGAGGGCCGCAAGCACGATCTCGTCATCCTCAGTCACGACGTCGCCGCCGGCCAGCGCAGCAGGGCCGCCACCGGCGTGCTCGAGGCGGTCGGCAACTGAGTTCGTGCGCCGATATCCCCAGAGCTTTCGTCATTCCCGCCTCAGGCGGGAATCTCGCTCCCCCGCTCGGAATCGCTAGCCTCGATTCGCGCCCGCGCCCGAAGGTCAATGGATCTGGGGCCTGGGCTACGCGGCGCGCGTCGGGCGTCGCGGAGGCTGAGCGCGAGTCGCGCGTTCGTATTCGGTCCCTCCGTCGGATACGGAATCCTCGGGCAAGAACTGCCGGTACCAGCGGCGGAACTCGGTCACCGGACCGTCGTCGCGGCACAGCTTCGGTTGGTCTACGTGCACCTTGTGTTCCCAGATCGCGATGTCTTGCGGGAACTGCGAAATCCAGTTGCCTACGACGTACCAGACCAGCATGCGCGGCACCTTCCGATCCGCGAACCAGCGGAAGTCCACCTGCTGTTCCAGCGGGCCGATGGGGAGGAAGGACTGGTACATCACGATCTCGCCGTAGTCGCCCAGGCGGAAGCGGAACATGAGCAGGCTGCCGGGACCGACGAACGACACCTGCGCCTCGTTCTCCAGCCCCTTGAACTCGCGGCCGAAGGCCCGCAAAGACGCGTGATCTTCGAAGCGCATCAGCCACTGGTCGACCGGATCGAGCCATGACTTGACCGAATGCACCAGTTGCACTCCTGGCACCGGAATCTGGGTCCAGGGCACCGTGAGCTGGCTGTGCAGGGCCTGGAAGTGAGCCAGATCGGCGGCGTTCTCCGCGATTTCCATCACGTGCATCCGCACTCGGCCCGCGTTGCGCCTGCCGCGCTGTACGAAGCGGCCATCGTCAACCTCGGGAAGTCGCGGGACCTCGTAGGGAGGCGACTCGCCCCGGTCGTCCGGCGAGCCGTCGCTGCGGTGAAACAGGTACAGGTCGCCGTGGACATCGGTGAGCGAGTATGCCGGAGTCAGCACGCGGGCCGGGGGCTGGTCGCTATAGGGAATGTGGCTCACCCGGCCGTCGCCGCTGAACTGCCACAGGTGAAACGGGCACTCGATGCAGTCGCCGCGCACCTGACCGCGCCCGAGATTGGCCCCGAGATGCGGGCAGAAGGCGTCCATCAGGCGAATCTCGCCGCTCTGCTGCTCGCGCCAGAGGACGAACTGCTTGCCCAGGCACTCGAGGTAGCGAAGCTCGCCGCGGCGCAGCGAGTCCGTCGAGGCCAGCCGATACCATCCTGTCGGGTACGGATGGGGGTAGCTGTCCGCTCTCCGTCGCTCAAGGAGCGGCGAGTCGGCAGTCCGTCGGGACCTGAACCCGAGCATCACGCACCGTGTTCGCTCGCCGGTTTTCGCGCGTGGACCAGGAAGCTGGGGGTGAAGATCTCCAGCTCGCCCGCCTCGACCAGCGCGTCGGCGGCGATGTTCAAGAACCTGGCAGTCTCGCTAGTTCCCGCTGGAGCGATGCGGACAAACTCCAGGAGCTTCGTCACACCAGCCGTGAATCCGCGCCCGGTCGGAGTCCGCGCCCACGAGCTGAACGAGAAGTCGCGACCTTGCAAGGCCATGTACCAGGGCGTCTCCGGGTTGCCGTACTCGGCCTGTTGATCAATCGCCTGGATGATCTCAAAGCCCGCCTGGCGAACCGTCTCGACCTGCTGCTCGGTGGTGAGCAGATCGGGCACCGCGTTGTTAGTCTCGATGTCTCTGCGAATCTGCAGGTGACGGGGATTCGCCGGCTCGAACTTGTCGGTGAAGCACCAGTCGACAATCGCGATCTCGCCGCCCGGCTTCACGAGGCGGAACAGCTCCTGGAAGAGCAGCAGGTTGTTCGGAGCGTGACAGACGGCCTCGAAGGAGTAGACCGCGTCGAACGTCTCGTCCTCCAGCGGCACATCCATGAAGTTGGCGTAGAGGAATCGGCAGGTGTCGCTCAGCCCCGCTTTCGCTACGAACCGTTCGCCTCGCGAGATCTGCAGCGGGCTGAAGTTGATGCCGGTGATGTTGGCCCCGCTCGCCCGCCCGATGGTGATCATTGGCCCGCCAACCCCGCAGCCAAGGTCCGCCACTTCCATTCCAGGCTTGAGTTGCAGGATCTCTCCGACCTCCTCGTCGTGCCGCCGCTGGGACTCGGCCAGGCTCTCCCCCGGCCGGCGCGGTGAGAAGTGGAAAGTCTTACCCCAGCCGAATTCGTAGAATCGCGTGACGGCGTCGTAGAAGCGGCTGACCAGCTTCGGCTGCTCCGCAATGCGCGCGGCATCCTCCTGCGACTCGCTCAGCTCCTGGATCTGGTGGTAATCACGCAGTGCCTCGCGGGGGTTCCCGCTTCGTCGTTCGTCTACTTCGGTCGTCATGGCATCACCTGGTTTCTCAGCGCGCAATCGGAGTCGGCGGGCCGACTTAGCCCTTGTAGCCCGCGGCAACCACGACCTTCGATCGCACCGCCCGCAGGCGAAGCTCCTCAAGCGATGTGTACTCGGACGAGCGGACGAACGCGCCCGCGCCGTCGTCGCTGTCGAAGCTCATGATCACCAGACGCTGCGGCGTCCAGTCTCCCTCGATCACGTCGAGGTCGCTGCCCCGCACCAGGAACGTGCCGCCGTGAGCGGTGACGGCTTCGCGGATCTTCGCTACGAACTCCGAGAACGCGTCCTCGTCAATCACTTCGGTATCGATGACCAGGTAGCTACTCATGTCGGCAAGTCCTCTCTTCAGCAGTCAAGGGTTCTGTGTCTCGCGATCGTCGGGCGAAGCAGCCAAGGCTCATGCCCGTGAGCCCTCGACCTCGACCGTCACGATATCAATACCGTAGTACTTGCGGTGTCTCACAGACGAGGCATAGAAGCGCAACAGGCGGAACGAGATGTCGCCGACATCCGGCTCCTCTGCCTGTTCGCTCAGGTACGCGACCCGGTCCTCCAGGTTCTCTTCCGAAAACAGCGCCAGGAACTCCAGCTCGACCGTGCCGCCGGCAGGCCGCGCGATCAACGCGAGGCGCGGCGGCCGGTCCGATTCGTAGTCGTCGCGCAGACTCAGCATGGCCGAGAGCGTCTCCTCGCCCGCCGCATGCAGTCGGTCGATGGACGCCTGGTTCCAGCGCAGATCGGCGCCGAGCCGGCGCAGGAACACCTCGATCTCGGGCAAGGCCGACACGTCCAGCTCGGTCTCCAACCTCCGAGGCCGAGGACGGGAGCCGGCCAGTTCGAGCACGACGGTCAGCAACACCGCCGCCGTCACGCCGAAGACCACGCCGTTGCCCAGCGTCGCTCCCCAGGTGCCGCCGATCACGTCTGCCAGGATGTTCTGGCTCTGCAGGCCGACCGCGATCGAGAGCGAGATCCCGACGATGCCGGCCCGTTGCCGGTTGAGACCGTCGCGCAGGACCGTGCGCATGCCCTCAACGAAGAGCAGCCCCATGATCACCATCAGCAGCGCTCCACTGACCGGCCGCGGAATCGTGAGCAGCAAGGCCACGATCTTCGGTAGCAGCGCCGCCACGATCAGCATCAGACCGATGACGATACCGACGCGCCGGGCGGCAACGCCGGTGAACTGGAACAGCGAGATGGTCGAGGGCAGATAGGCAATGGTGGGCGGAGTGCCGGCGATGCCCGAGAGGAAGATCGCGATCCCGCCCACGTTCAGAGTCCGTTGTACGCCGCGGAAGTCAATGCTGCGCGGCTCACGTCGGGATGCCTGCTGGATGGCCGCGCCTTCGCTGCTGGAGCGGACCGCGACAACCGCGCTGACCACCAGGAAGACCAGCAGCAGCGCCCAGAAGTCCTCGTCCAACACAGAACCGAAGCCCGGCCAGCCGGCGGCCTCCGGCAAGTCGAACCAGGGTGCGTCGAGCACTCGCTGAATGTCGTACACGCCCAGCGGCACGGCGATGGCGCAGCCAGCCACCAGGGCGATCGGCAAGGCCCAGAGACGCCAGAGTCCGCTGCCGAGGAGCATCAGCAGCGCGGTAATGGCCAGCGTGGCCAGGCCAACTCCGGGACCCGCAGCGTCGGCGGCCCCCGAAGGAACGTCAGTCAGTCTGCCGAGTGCAATCGGCATCGCGGAGAGCGCGATCATCATGAAGGCCACGCCCGACACGACCGGCGTGATCAGCCGGCGCAACTGGGCCAGTCGGGCGGCGACCAGGAACTGCACCAGCGACGAGGCGATTACGAGGCTCGACATCAGCGCCAGCCCGCCCTGCTCCACCGCCAGCACGCAGGCCGCCAGAAACGGTACGCCTGAGCCCATCAGCAGGACGTGGCCTGGGCCCAGCCGTCCGATCTTCGACGCGTGCAGCGCAGTAGAGACGCCGGCCACGATCAGCGCGCCAACGATCGCCCAGGCCATGTACTCGCCGTCGTCATTAAACGCCGCCGAGAAAATGACCACGAAGGTCACCACGTTCGAGACGATCAAGACCATGCCCTGGACCGCCACATTGAGCGTCAGCAGCGGAGGGACCGGCTCATCGGGTTCGTAGCGGATGTGGTCGTTGGCAGCCATCTTGTTCCGCCGAACTGATCGCGAGCCGCCGTTGTCGGCCGGTGATCGCATTGCCTGACCGGGCCGTGCTCAGGCTACGGCCTTGGCCCGTACACGCCGGGTGGACTCTCGAGAAGAGGTACTCTGGCGGCTGGGCGGAGGCGTGGCAAGCTTGAGAAATGACGAGTGTGTCTGCGCCTGTTCATTGTCGTCTCGATGACTTTGCTGCCAGCTCTCTTTTCTCCAGCCAAGGCGACTGCTTGTGAATGCCCTCCCTTGAGAGAGTTTGAAGAAGGCGTGGATGGAGAGATCGTCGAAGTAGGTGACCCAGATGGGTGGTATCAAGCGGAGCTGGAGGACTCAGAACTGATTTTTCGCGGCGAGGTCACATCCATTGAACCGAAAGGAGAGTGGGAGGGTGAAACATGGGTGTGGGAAGGTCAATCTGTCGTGGAGTTCTCAGTCGTGAGGGTCTGGAAGGGACCTCTCGCATCGAAGATCACGGTCAGGACCTTTAGCCCGGCTGATCAGTGCGGCTATCGGTTTGAAGTAGGCGTCGAGTACCTCGTTGATGTGCCGCGCATCGACACTGGTGTAGTGACACACTGCGGCTGGACTGAACCCATCAGATTCAAATTCGC
>JAPPBK010000383.1 GCA_026705105.1 Chloroflexota bacterium
CTCACGCTTCGAGTGCTAACGAGTGCATCGTAAGCAAGGAGTCTGGCTGCTGCAAGAGTGTCGGAGACAGCAGTCGGGTCGTTACGTCTGGATCGGGGTGTTGCGTAATCCACTGCACTTACGGCAGGCCCCCCTCTGCCTTCGGCATCTCCCCCCGCTTCGCGGGGGGGGAGGGTCCGCGGTTCATCCATCGATGCTTCGTGCATAGCCTTGACAACCGCGAGGCGCGGCTGATCGATGCGGGGTCGTGGTCTAACGTGACCGCGTACGCCGACGAGCCATGCGGGGGTGCGTTGCGATGAGCCGATACGTGGGCGACCCGGTTGTCTTCACGGGCAACGCGCATCCGCAGCTTGCCCGCGACGTGTGCGCGGCGCTCGGGGTCGAGTTGGGCGCGGCCAACGTGTTCGACTTCGCCAACGGCAACACCTTTGTCCAGTTCGAGGAGAACATCCGCGAGCGCGACGTGTTCCTGATCCAGCCGGGAGCCAAGCCGGTCAACCATCACCTGGTCGAGCTGTTGATCATGATCGACGCGGCGCGACGGGCGTCGGCGGGACGGATCACGGCGGTCGTGCCGTACTTCGCCTACGGGCGCTCGGACAAAAAGGACCAGCCGCGCGTGCCGATCACGGCGCGGTTGTTCGCCGACCTGATCCAGACGGCGGGCGCCGACCGGATGCTGACGATGGACTTGCACGCCGGGCAAATCCAGGGCTTTTTCCACATCCCCACGGATGAGTTGACCGCGCAGCAGCTCATGGTCGAGCACTTTCAGCGGCGCGGCTTCGACGGTGTGGTGGTATCGCCCGACTTCGGCGGGGCCAAGCGGGCCCGGGCCGCTGCTGATCTGCTGGGCATGCCGGTGGCGATCGCCGAAAAGCGCCGCACCAGCAACGACGACCGGGCAGAGATGCTGCAACTGATCGGCGATGTGGTCGATCGGGACGTGCTGATCATCGATGACGAAATCGTGACTGCGGGCACGCTCTGTGAAGTAGCCGAGATGCTGCGCGGCCAGGGAGCGCGTAGCATTTGGGCGGCGGCGATTCACGGCATCCTCCCACATCCGGCCCTGGAACGGCTCGCGGCCAGTCCGATCGCTTCGGTGGTGTTGACCGACACGCTGCCCCTGCCGCAGGAGCGGCGCGGGGCGATGTTGGAGACGGTCTCGATCGCGCCGCTGTTGGGTGAGGCAATCCGTCGAATTCACGAGGGCGATTCGGTGGGGGCGCTGTTTCGGTAGGGGAACCCGGCGGGCTGCGTGGACGTCTCCCCTTGCATGAGAGTTTTGCTGGCTACTGCACTGTTGGTGATGTCGTGCCTGGTCGCCTGCTCGGACGACGCGATTCCAACTGCGGCGCCGCCGTCGATCGGGCAAGCGGAGCCGCCTGTCGAGAAGCGTGAGGCGCCTGAGGCTGAGGCAGAACCGGAACAGAGTTCGCAACCGGCGCCCCAACCTGCGTCCAGTCCTGTCCTCATCTTCCGACTCACCGATGACCTGCACATATATCCGTGGCCGGGTGAACGCTGGCAACCGTTTGTGCGGCATCGTCCAAACACGCTGCTGTTGGCCGATGGGCGGACCCGGTCGGAAGACGGCGACCTCTGGCTGCGGCTTGACATGAACGGCAATGTCGTCGGCTGGGTGCGGCAAGACGAAACACCGCTTGATGCAGAAGAAATCCGAAGCTTGCCGTGGGTGCCCGCAGGGGAACTGCCGACCGCGCAGATCGCCGCGCCAGGCGGCGACAGCGTCACGGTCACCGTGCTGGGCAAGGCGGCCGATGGCGCCGGCCTCGTCGTGCAGTTCGCAGGCAGCGAAGCGGCGCTGTGGATTGATCGCTGGTTGATCGACGACAACTACCGCTTTGACTGGTTGCCGATATACACAGGAACCGTGGCGGGGCGCTGGGAGCCCTGGCGCGGCGACCAGACCGGCGATCTCTCGGTGCAGGTTTACAGCTATGGCGCAGATGTGGCTCCATGGCCCGGCGGACCGCCGCTCGCCTGGCGGCTGCGGAGCGACCGCTATCCCGTGTTGGGGCGGTCCTTTGACGGCCAATGGCTGGCGCTGCGTGTGGAGACGCTCGATCCGCCCGTCGCGTGGTTCCGGTTCGGCGCCCGCGAGCTCGACTTCGACCCGGCCGACCTGCCGATCTTCCTCAGCCTCGGGATTGAGCTGGTCACGCTGGACGCGGATGGACGAGCCGTTGCCTCGATGTTCTTCCCTGAGCAGCTCAGCCACTGGGAGTGGCGAGGCGAGCGCGAACTGTTGCTAAGTGAACGAGACTCCGGTACCTGGCTGTGGAACGTCGAACGGAACGAATCGCGCAAGGTGTCTGAGCGCCGCCTCGCCAACGTCTCTCCTGATGGGGCATTTGCGGTAGACGTGTTCCACCCGGATCCAAGCGTTGATGAATGGTGGCGCGATCCTCGCCACACCGCTGTGGTCTCGCTGAATGACGGCAGCGAGGTGATCTTCGAGGCGGTCCACAAGCCGTGGGGATCGCATGGGGTGGGATTCCAGCAGTTTTGGTCGGCCGATTCGCAGTGGCTGCTGAGCACGGTCTCCCGGCATGGAGATGAAATGGAACCGACACGTCACTTCGGGCTGTCGATAAGCGGGGAACTGGTGGAGATCGTGGCGCCTGAAGGCGAGTCGGCATCTCACTGGAGCCGACTGCAGACCATCGAACAGGCCGGTGGAACGGTGCGTTACTTCAACGTCAACGGCGATGAGATCGACAGACCTTGGACCGATGCCGCATATCCGCCCGCGTGGGAAGAGGCGGAGCCACCGCCCGATTTGCCTGACGGATGGTGGAGGCAAAGCTGGTCCCCAGATGGGCGCTGGATTCTCGTGGCTCGCTCGCGACTGGCAAACGAGTTCGACGAGTCGGGGTTGGCCGCGCTGCCCTGGACGGGGAGGCGGGCATGGGGCGTTTATGAAATCGGTTTGTTCGACCGCGAAGGCAATCTGCTGCAAGTGTTCCGCGGTTTCGGGGGTCTGGACTGCGGGCTGCTCACGAGCACGGCGACCTGGTCGCCGGACGGCTCCCGCATCCTGTTTGGTCCGAGATCATCTAGTTGCGCATAGCGCCATGGACGATAGCGACCGCAATCGTGAGCGGTCTACACTGAATGTGTATGCCCGCGAGCGTGGGCTGGTTGATTGGGGACTGACGGATGGGTCTGTTTGACCGGGCGAAGCAGCGGGCGGGGTCCCTGATTGGCGATGCGAACGCTCGCGAGGTGAAGCGGCTGTCGGGCGCAGTGGACGCGGTGGCGGAGTGGGAGCCGGAGTTTGCTCGTCTGCGCGACGACGAACTGGCGGCCAAGACGACCGAGTTTATTGAGCGGCTTGAGGATGGGGCGTCGCTGGACGACATCCTGCCGGAGGCCTTCGCGGTCGTGCGCGAGGCGGCCAAGCGGCAGGTGCAGATGCGGCACTACGACGTGCAGATCGTCGGAGGGATCGTGCTGCACCAGGGCAAGATCTCGGAGATGCGCACGGGCGAGGGCAAGACGCTGGTGGCGACGCTGGCGCTCTACCTGAACGCGCTCGAGGGCGACGGCGCGCACCTGATCACGGTCAACGACTACCTGGCCAAGCGCGACGCGCAGTGGATGGCGCCGATCTATCACGCGCTGGGACTGTCGGTGGGCGTGCTGCAGCATCGGGCGGCGTTCATGTTCGATCCGGAGGCGGATTCGACCGTGGATGTCGAGAACCCGGAGTCGATGGACGCCGAGGAGTTGCAGCGGCGACGGGAGCTGGGCGACCTGAAGATGCTGCGTCCGGTGACGCGGCAGGAGGCCTACAACGCCGATATCACGTATGGGACGAACAACGAGTTCGGCTTCGACTACCTGCGCGACAACATGGTGATGAGTAGCCGCGAGAAGGTGCAGCGGCCACTCGCGTTCGCGATTGTGGATGAGGTGGACAACATCCTGATCGACGAAGCGCGGACGCCGCTAATCATCTCGGGTCAGGCGGAGGAGTCGCTGGACACCTATCGCGTCTTCGCCAACCTGGTGCGCGGACTGCGGCCCGAGGCGCATTTCACCCCCGATCCGAAGTCGCGCACGATCGCGCTGACCGAGGAAGGGATCGCGCGGGTCGAGGACTCGCTGAGCATCGACAACCTGTTTGAGGGCGAGAACGCGCGGCTGACGCGCTTCCTCGACGCGGCGCTGAAGGCGCAGTTCATGTACCAGCGCGACCGCGACTACGTGGTGCGCGGGGGCAAGGTGGTCATCGTCGACGAGTTCACCGGGCGGATGATGGACGGGCGGCGCTACTCGGAGGGTCTGCACCAGGCGATCGAGGCCAAGGAGGGCGTATCGGTCGAGCGTGAGACGGTGACGCTGGCGACGATCACGTATCAGAACTACTTCCGCATGTACTCGAAGCTGGCCGGGATGACCGGCACGGCGGCGACCGAAGCGGAGGAGCTGCACAAGATCTACGGGCTGGACGTGGTCGTGATTCCCACGCACCGCGACATGGTGCGCGACGACCAGGGCGACCTCGTGTTCCGCACGGAGCAGGCGAAGTTCGACGCGGCGATCGAGGAGATTGCGGAGCTGGCCTCGGACGGGCGGCCGGTGCTGGTCGGCACGGCGTCGGTGGAGACGTCGGAGCGGCTCTCGACGATGCTCAAGCGCCGCCGCGTGCAGCACGAGGTGTTGAACGCGAAGCAGCACGAGCGCGAGGCGCACATCATCGCCGGGGCGGGCGAGCCCGGGGCGGTGACCATCGCAACCAACATGGCCGGTCGCGGGACCGACATCAAGCTGGGCGAAGGCGTTGCCAGACGGGGCGGCCTGGCGGTGATCGGCACCGAACGGCACGAGTCGCGGCGGATCGACAACCAGCTTCGCGGCCGCGCCGGACGGCAGGGCGACCCTGGATCGTCGCGTTTCTACGTCTCCTTCGAGGACGGGATCATGAAGCGCTTCACGCCCGACTGGCTGCCGGGGATGCTGGAGAAGGCGGGACTCGAGGACGGCACGCCGCTGGAGTCGGGCATGGTGGGCAAGGCGCTGGAACAGGCGCAGCAAAAGGTGGAGACGTTCCACTTCGACATCCGCAAGCACCTGGTCGACTACGACGACGTGATCAATCGGCAGCGCGAGGTGATCTACGCCGAACGCGACAAGATTCTGACGGCGAAAGACGACCTGCCGCTGATTGTGGAAGACATGCTGCTGCAGACGATTGACGACCTGGAGCAGTCATTCGCCAACGAGTTGTGGGACGAGACGACGGCGGACGAGTTCTGGCAGGGGTCGGCGCAGGTGCTGCCGCTGACCGGACTCGACCGCGACGCGCTCTACGGGGCCGAGCTGGACGAGTGCGTGGCGGCGTTGCGCGGGCACGCGGCGGCGGAGTTACAGCGCCTGGCGGAGCGGATCGACACGGAGACGGCGGACGGCACGTCGGTGGAGCTGTTGCGCGGGATGGTGCTGCGAACGATGGATCGGCTCTGGATTCGTCACCTGACCGAGATTGACGGGCTGCGCCAGGGCGTAGGTCTGCAGGCGTACGGCCAGCAGGACCCGCTGGTGACGTACAAGCGCGAGGCGTTCGACATGTTCGATCAGCTCGTGGCGACGCTGCGGCGCGAGGTCTCGGCCTCCGTGATGCACGCGACGGTACGAATCGAGCAGGGCGGCGCGCCGGCGATGCCGCAGCGCCGGGCCCGGGGCGTTACTCCCGCGACTCGAGACGCGCCGGTTCGAGTGAGCAATGTGCGCGAGTCGGGCGGCGGATCGGGAGACTCCGGCAGCGGAGTGGCGGTCGCTTCGCGTCCGGCTTCAAGTCCCGGCGGCCAGAAGGTCGGCCGCAATGCGCCGTGCCCGTGCGGCAGCGGCAAGAAGTTCAAGCGCTGTTGCGGCAAGGCAGCCTGAGCATGGCGAACTCGGCGCAATCAACGGAGTCGGCGGGCGACGTTCCCTTTCCCCGCCTTGCCGAGCGTGAGGGCAGGCCGGACACCGGCTTTGCCGCCGAGGCCGACTTGCACGAAGATTCGGGCGTTGACGGCGAGCTAGTCGAACTGGGACCGGACACGTACATCGCGGCGTTTACGGCCGAAGTGGCCGGCGGGCGACCGTGGTTTGACGCACTGCTGGACTGCATTCGCGATTGGGAAGCGCCGCGCGAGTTCGTCGACGGGCGAGAGTACGTCTATCTGATCGAGCACGAGGCCTTCGACTGGCTGCTGCTGGCGGAGCGGATCTGCGACGCTGCGCCTCCCGGTCTGCTGCCGAGGCACGAGGTCGAAGCGATGCTGGTGGATGAATCGCCGCCGGTCGCGCTGAGCGAACCGGAGTTCCAGGAACGGCTGGGCACGCCCAAGTACTGGGCGCATCTCAACTTCCTCTACGGCGTTCGTGTGGAGCAGGCGCTGCACCTGGCGATGGAGCGCGTGCTGCAGAAGGAGCGCAACGGGTTGTCGTTCTCACACCAGCGGGAGGAACTCGACGCCGACGTGTTCGGCCGCATCTACGGCGCGCGCCAGTCGGACCTGCTGCGCGACTATCGGGCGGCCTACGGTCGCGAACACGCCGATCCGGAACGGATCGAGCACGCCGAATGGCAGGCGTTCACCTACTGGCTGTTCCGACGCCGGCTCGAGCGGCAAGACCCGGCACGGGTCGCTTCGGACACGCGGCAGGGTCTGGACATGCTCTACGAGCTTGAAGCCGCGCGGCAGCGCCGGCGGCGTCGGCGCAGCGAGCCGGCGGCGGTTCCGAGTGACGAGTCCGACGTGATTGACGGCGTACTGGTCGGCGTAGGCTAGGTTCGGCGCGCCTCATGGCTGCCCTGCGCCGGACCGTAACGCTTCCCAGACCGGCC
>JAPPBK010000094.1 GCA_026705105.1 Chloroflexota bacterium
GCCTGACCCGCGGAATCCGCGAGGCGAACGCCGCCAGCGTCGTCCAGGACTCGTGCATGATCTCGTCGGAGGCATCCTCGCCCACCGGCTTGTTGGGCATGAAATGGTCGGCGAACCAGATGCGGTCCCAGCCGGTCCGCTCGGCGTGCCGGGCGACGGTCAGTACCTCGGCCCACGGGTTTGATGCGCCTGGCCAGAATCCGAATCGCATGGTCCTGCTCCTGCTGTGTGGTTGGCTCGCTAATGTCTGGCAGGCAGGCTAGCGAACGAACTGAGTTCCTGAGTTCAAGGCGCATAGGCGTCGGGTTAACTGGATCGCAACCGGTTGAACGGCGCCCTCGATAGACTGTGATTCAGTGGAGGAGGCCCTGGTGCCGCGTACGTTGCTGGTCGTGGAGGACGAAAAACCGCTGGCCGAGACGCTGCGATTCAATCTCGAGATGGAGGGCTACCGGGTCCGAACCGCCGAGGACGGCCTCGAGGGGCTGTCGATGGCGCGAGCGCTCCAGCCCGACCTGGTGTTGCTCGACCTGATGCTGCCCCGCATGGACGGGCTCCAGGTCCTGCGCGGCATCCGTGAACACTCGCAGGCGCCGGTACTGCTCTTGACGGCGCGCACCTCGGAGGCGGACCGGGTCAAGGGACTGGACCTCGGCGCTGACGACTACATCACCAAGCCGTTTTCGCTGGCCGAGCTCAAGGCCAGGGTGCGGGCGCATCTGCGCCGCAAGCAGGAGATCACGGTCGAGGACCGCGTGTTGACGTTCGGAGAGTTCACGCTCGATCTCAACCGCCGACTGTTGTCCCGGCACGGTGAGCCGATCGCGCTGCGACCGAAGGAGTACGAGCTGCTCGCCTACCTCGCCCAGCGCGACGGTCGCGCCTTTACTCGCGACCAGTTACTCAACGACGTCTGGGACATCTCCTTCGCCGGCGGTACTCGAACCGTCGATGTCCACGTGCGCTGGCTGCGCATGAAGATTGAACAGCCGGACGGTCCGCCACGCCACCTGATCACGGTGCGGGGAGCGGGGTATCGATTCGAGCGTTAGCCGTGCGTACCGTCGGATTCGGTGTCGTCCTACTACTGCTCGGGGTTGGACTCTTCGCGGCGGAAGTTTCCGTAGTCGGTGGGGCGCTTGCGCTTGCCGTTGGCGCAGCCTTGTGCGCGTTCAGTTTCTACCTGGCTCGGCGCGGACTGGTCGAGCTGCGCGAAGTGTCGGTCGAGCAGCTGCTGACCATTGACGGACTCGAAGGGATGCTGTCCGAGCGCACAGCGGAACGCGACCAACTTGCACGCGCGCTGGCCTCGACCGGCGACATGGTAATCGCCGTCGACCGCGATGCGCGTGTCCAGTATCTGAATCCGGCGGCGGAGCTGACGCTGCGCTCGGGTGATCGCGAGCCGATCGGAGCGCCGCTGTTGGAAGCGGTGGAAGATCCCGACCTCTACGGAGCCGTCCGCCTAGCCATCGAAGACGGAACTCCGGCGGTACTGGTCGTGTTGCGGGCGGAACGACGCTTTCGCACGGTCGTTGCGCCGGTCGCCGACGTTGCCGGAGCGGGCCCCTGGTCGGTCGTGCTGGCCATGCACGATCTCTCCGACCTGTATGAGGCCGAGGTGGCCCGCCGCGACTTCTTCATCAACGCGTCGCACGAGCTGCGCACGCCGCTCGCGTCGATCTCGGCCGCCGCCGAGACGTTGGAAGTCGTCATTGAACCGAAGGACTCCGAGCGTTTTCGCGCCATCATCCAGTCCGAGGCCGAGCGCATGAGCCAGCTCGTCGAGGAGATGCTCGCCCTGGCGCGCCTGGAGTCAGGCCTGACCGAGCCGGAGATGGTCGTCGTTGGCATGGAGTCGCTGCTCCAGGACGCAGTCGAGAGCATTCGACCCCAGGCCGAACGCGAAGGTTTATCGCTGAGCTACCGCGCCGGCGGAGACGAGACGGAAACGATGATCATGGCCGACCCGGAGCTGGTTGGGCGCGCCCTGTTGAATCTGCTGCACAACGCGGTCAAGTTCACAGCCAAGGGCGGGTTGATTGAAGTGCTGGCGGAACCGGGAGACGAGGCCGATCCGGCGCCGATGATCTGGATTCGGGTGCGTGACACCGGAATCGGGATCGAGCTTGCCGAGCAGTCGCGCATCTTCCAACGCTTCTACCGTATCGATCGCGCTCGGCAGTCGGGCGGTGGCACCGGGCTTGGGCTCGCGGTCGTCCGGCACATCGCCGAGGTGCACGGCGGAGCCGTGTCGCTGCAGAGCGCGCCGGGCGAGGGATCGACGTTTGGCTTCAGCGTGCCGCTCGCGCAACAGACCTAATCCCCGCCGGTCGGCGATAACCCTCTCTTAACTGGCCGTTATCCGGTTGGTTAACGCCCGCGCTCTGGATGGCGGAATGCTGTGCAACGCGAGAGGAGCGTGATCGCATTGGATACTGCAACGACCAAGACGACAACTCGATTGCTGCCCCTGCTAGTCATCGCCCTGCTGAGTGCAGCGCTGGCGTTGACTGCTTGTGGGGGAAATGGAGAGCAAGGGCAAGCCGCAGCGCAGCAGGATCAACAACAGCAGGACCAGCCGGCGATCCGTTCGGCCGCCAGCGAACAACAGCAAACGCAGCAGACCGTGGCCACCGCGTCGGACCTGTCGGGGCTCGAGGGTGAGATCCAGGTTGATGGTTCCTCCACCGTCTTCCCGATCACCGAGGCGATGGCTGAAGAGTTCGGCATTCTGACCGAGCGCGGCGTCCGCGTCACGGTCGGCGTTTCCGGCACCGGCGGCGGATTCAAGCGTTTCTGCGCGGGCGAGACCGACGTCTCCGACGCCTCACGCCCGATCAAAGACTCCGAGGTCGAGCTCTGCGCCGAGGCGGGCATCGACTTCATCGAGGTTCCGGTCGCATTCGACGGACTGACGGTTGTCGTCAACCCGGACAATGATTGGATCGACTCCCTCACGGTCGAAGAGCTGAGCCACATCTTCCGACCGGACGACTTCGCCGTTTCATGGGCGGACGTGCGCGACGGCTTCCCTGACATCGAAATCGCGCTGTACGCGCCGGGCGCGGACAGCGGCACCTTCGACTACTTCACCGAGGCGATCAACGGCGACAGCGGCGTCCACCGCTCGGACAACACGACGTTCTCGGAGGACGACAACGTGCTGGTCCAGGGCGTCTCCTCCGACCGCGGCGGGATCGGCTACTTCGGCTTCAGTTACTACGCAAACAACGCCGACGCGCTGAAGGCCGTCCCGGTGATCAACGACGCCGGCGACGCCATCACGCCGTCGAATGAGACGATCAACGACGGCTCCTACAACCCGCTGTCGCGGCCGCTGTTCATCTATGTATCGCTCTCCTCGCTGGAGCGTGACGAGGTCGCCGCGTTCGTCGAGTACTTCCTGACCGACGGCGCCTGGCTCGTGGACACACCCGAAGTTGGCTATGTGCAGCTGCCTGAAGAGATCTACGCCGCCGTGCTCGAGCGGGTCCGGAGCGGCGTGACCGGTTCGGCCATGGCCGAGGCAGGCGAAGGTGCGAGCCTCGCCGAGATCTTCGGCGTGGCGAGCAGATAGCACCAACGGAGACGCGGACTCAGTCACTTACTAATTGTTAACAGGTGTAGGCGGCTGAGCGCATAGCTTACGGACGACGCGTTCGACTCGGCCGCCACTGCCCCCACTGAGCGAGCAGAGAGAAGCCTGGCATGGCAGCACAAGCGCCTCGAATGGACGGCCCGGAGCGAGACACCGTCCGCTCGCTGCTGGCCGAACTGTGGCGCGACCGCTTGCAGCCCTCGCGGCCCGGCAGCGGACGAGAGACGCCCGTCGGCCGCCTGGTTCACGGCGTGTTGTTCGTCACGGCGACGCTCTCCGCCTTCGTCACGATCGGCATCGTGCTGGTCCTGATCTTCGAGACCGTGGAGTTCTTCCGCCAAGTCCCGCTGATCGACTTCTTCGGCTCGACCAAGTGGTCGGCGCTCTTCGCCGAGAAGCAGTTCGGCGTCTGGGCGTTGGTCTGGGGCACGGGGATGATCGCCTTGATCGGTCTCGCCGTCGCGATTCCCCTGGGCCTGATGGCAGCCGTCTTTCTCAGCGAGTACGCGCCCCCGCGAGTACGCGCAGTCGTCAAGCCGATGCTCGAGGTGCTGGCAGGCGTGCCCACCGTCGTCTTCGGATACTTCGCCCTGCTCTCGATCTCGCCCGTGATTCGCGACATCTTCGGCCAGGACGTGGGCATCTACAACGCGCTCTCCGCCGGCATCGTCGTAGGACTCATGATTGTGCCGATCATCGCCTCACTCTCCGAGGACGCGATGCGGGCGGTGCCGCGCTCGCTGCGCGAGGGCGCGTACGCGCTCGGGTCGACGCGGATGGAGGTCTCGCTGCGCGTCGTGTTGCCAGCCGCGTTCTCCGGTGTCGTCGCCTCAATCATCCTCGCCTTCTCGCGGGCGGTGGGCGAGACGATGGCCGTGACCATCGCCGGCGGCGGTAACCCGCAGTTCGGCGTCGGCCCGCTCGAAGCGGTGCAGACCATGACGGCGATGATCGTCCAGCTCTCGCTGGGCGACACGCCCACGACCTCGATCGAGTTCAAGGTGTTGTTCGCCGTCGCGATGACGCTGTTCGTGCTCACGCTGGGGATGAACATCGTCGCCCAGTGGGTCTCCCAGCGATTCCGGGAAGAGTACGAATGAGCGCCGCGACGCCGTCCGCGCAGTTGACCGCCTTTGCGCCGCGAATCCGCATCCGGCGTGGGTTCTCAGTCGGGTTCATGGTGGTCGCGCTGCTCGCGATCACCGTGTCGATGCTGATGCTGGGCGCGCTGATTGTCGAGATCGCGGTCGACGGCGCCGCGCGGCTGTTCACGGACGGGTCTCCGACCTCCCAGGAGGTGCGCGGCCGGATTTCGATCGATCTCCCTACTCCCGATGGCATGAGCTGGTTGGCCTGGGGGCTGCCGGCTGCCGTTCTGCTGCCCTTCTTCGGGCTGCGCGTGGTTCGCAGCGTGCTGTCCGATCACTTCGCGCGGTCTCGCTGGATCGAACGGGCCATCGGATTCCTCACGACGCTGCCCGTGGCGATCTTCGTGCACATCCTCTACGTACGCTTCGAGTCGGCCTACTACATCGAGTACGCCAAGGCGATCGGCGTCGACGATGCCTCGGGCAACATCTTCCAGCTCTTCGGCGAGGCGTCCGGCTTCCAGTTCGTCCGGCTGATCACCGCCGGCGTCATTCTGCCGCTCGGCCTGCTTGCGGCCGGATGGTTCTGGTCGCACCGCCTGCGGCGTCCGTCGTTGCTGCTGCCGGGCGTCGCGGTCGTAGCCTGGATCGTCTACCTCTTCCTCGACCCGCTCTTCCTCTCCTCGTATCCCTCGCGAGTGCCGGCCCAGGCCGGGCTGTTCTCGGCGATCACGGGAACGCTCTACATGATGGTGATCACGGCCGCGGTCGCCTTCCCGCTCGGCGTGGGCGCGGCCATCTATCTGGAGGAGTACGCCCGGCGCAACTGGTTCTCGCGGATGATCCAGGTCAACATCTCCAACCTCGCCGGGGTGCCCTCGATCATCTACGGACTGCTCGGCTTGCAGGTCTTTGTCAGAGTGCTCGAGTTCGAACGCTCGGTCCTCGCCGGCGCCTGCACGATGGCGCTGCTCGTAATGCCGATCATCGTCGTTTCGGCGCAGGAAGCGCTGCGCACCGTGCCGCCTTCGATGCGCGAGGCCGCCTACGCCGTCGGTGCGACCCGCTGGCAGGTGATCCGCTTTCATGTCCTGCCCTATGCCTTCGGCGGCATGCTGACCGGCAACATCCTGGCGATGTCGCGCGCAATCGGAGAGACCGCTCCGCTGATCGCAATCGGCGCGCTCACATTCATCGCATTCTTGGCCGACTCGCCCACGGACGACTTCACGGTGATGCCGATCCAGATCTTCAACTGGGTGCAGAAACCCCAGTCGGGATTCCACGAGATCGCCGCGTCCGGAATCATCGTGCTGATGCTCGTGCTGCTCGTGATGAACGCCACCGCGATCATCATGCGACAGCGGACCCGCACCGACTGGTAGATACACTGAGGCTGGCAACAGGAGCCGCACATGTCACGCAACTTCTTCAGCCTGATGCGTTCAAGCGCACCGACGGCGACCGAAGCGCCGGACGCTATCGGCTCCGAACGCGCCGCGCCCCCGCCGCCAACGATCAAGCAAGACGACGCGGCAGGCGCCGGCGTGCACCTCGATCCGAGCCTCGATGCCGTACGGCACGACTTCACTGAAGAAGTCGACATGGCGCTGAACCTGCGCGGTGTGTCCGCGTTCTACGGATCGTTCCAGGCCGTCGACCGAATGACGATGCCGATCCCCCAGAACCGCGTCACGGCGCTGATCGGACCGTCGGGCTGCGGCAAGTCAACGCTGCTGCGCTGCTTCAACCGGATGAACGACCTGATCCCCGGCGCGCGGATCGAGGGTGAGATCGAGTTCGAGGGCCGAAACCTGCTCGACCCCACCGTCGACGCCGTGGAAGTCCGACGGCGGATTGGCATGGTCTTCCAGAAGCCCAACCCGTTCCCCAAGTCGATCTACGAAAACGTCGCCTTCGGCGCGCGGATCAACGGATACTCCGGCGACATGGATCGGCTGGTCGAAGATTCACTTCGCCGGGCGGCGCTCTGGGACGAGGTCAAGGACGAGCTGGACAAGTCGGGTCTCGCCCTCTCCGGCGGTCAGCAGCAGCGGCTCTGCATCGCACGGGCGATCGCCGTGCAACCGGAGATCATCTTGATGGACGAACCGGCCTCCGCGCTCGACCCGGTCGCCACC
>JAPPBK010000028.1 GCA_026705105.1 Chloroflexota bacterium
GTTTGGGCGTCGGTCGTTCGCCCTCATGTCAAGCCTCGATCTCTCGTTATGACGATTAGAAGCGGATCTGCTGTGACCCCGGCGACGCAGACTGTTAGGTCGGGCGAGAGATACCCTGTTAGCAATGGCCCAATCCGACGACTTCTATGAGATTCTCGGCCTCTCGCGGGAGGCTTCGCAGGACGACATCCGGCGTTCGTTCCGCAAGCTGGCAATGGAGCATCACCCCGACCGCGTGACCGACCCGGCGGAGAAGGATGCCTCGGAGGCCAAGTTCAAGCGGATCGCGGCGGCCTACGAGGTGCTCTCCGATCCGGAAAAGCGGACCAAGTACGACCAGTACGGCTCGGCCGGCGCGTTCGCCCAGGGCACGGGCTTCGAGGGCTTCGACTTCGGCGGCTTCGGCGACATCTTCGACGCCTTCTTCGGCGGACGCCGCGCGGCCGGTCCGATTCGCGGCGGCGACCTGCGCATACAGATCGAGCTCGACTTCGAGGAAGCGGTGTTCGGCTGCGAGGAAGAAATCCGCGCCTCGCGGCTGGAGCACTGCACGATCTGCGGCGGCTCGGGCGGCGAACCCGGCACCCAGCGCGTCGCCTGCGATCTCTGCGGCGGTTCAGGCGAGTTGCGGCGCACCCAGAGCAGCGTTTTCGGACGCTTCGTCAACGTGGCGCCCTGCGAACCGTGCGAGGGCGAAGGCACCGTGATCGAGCATCCCTGCAAGTCCTGCGGCGGCATCGGCCGCGAACAGCGCAACCGCCGGCTCAAGGTCAAGATCCCCGCCGGCGTCACCGATGGCGCGCAGATGCGACTCTCGGGCGAGGGCGACGCCGGCTTGCGCGGCGGACCGGCCGGCAACCTCTACGTCGACATCAGCGTCCGCGCACACGAGACCTTCATTCGCGACGGCAACGACCTGATCCTGCCGCTGCACCTGAACATCGCCCAGGCGACGCTGGGCGCAGAGGTCGACATCCCCGCTATCGACGGCCACGCCCAGCCGCTCAATGTGCCGGCCGGCACCCAGCACGGTCACGAGTTCCGGCTGCGCGGCCAGGGCGTGCCGCACCTCCGCGGCCGCGGACGCGGCGATCTGCGGGTCCACGTCGTGGTCGAGATTCCGAGCAAACTGAGTGGCAAGCAGCGCGAGCTGTTCGAGCTGTTGGCGGAAGAACTTGACGTGCCGACACTCGCCGGCGGAGACGACAACGGCGTCTTCTCGCGGATCCGCGGAGCCTTCAACAATTAGCCGCTCGTCCAGCCGCTCGTCGACACTGCTCAGGGCCGCGATCGCCGTCAATGCGGCGCAGGCCGAACTCGCGGTCGCTGCCTGGGAGCTGGTGGGCGTCCACAACTCGAGCATCGAGTACCTGCTCGACAAACCGACCGAAGAACCCTGGCCGGGGCACGACAACCGCAGCGAACGCGCCGAAGTCTCCGCCTATCTGCCTGCGCAGCAGTGGCAACGACTCGAGTCTGCGGCGCGAACCGCGGCGGCCGACCTGCTCGGTTCCGAGCCCGTGTTCATAGTCGAGCAACTCCCGGATAGCGACTGGCGCACCGCCTGGCACGACCACTTCGATGTCGTCCGCGTGCCCGGAGATCGACCGATCGTGATCCGCCCGCCGCACAAGCCGTACAAGGAGGCGGACGGTGAGATCGTGATCGATCTCGTGCCCGGGCTAGCCTTCGGCACCGGGCAGCATCAGTCCACCAGGCTCTGCTTGCGCTTGCTCTCAGAGCAGATCCGAGGGGGTGAGCGGGTGCTCGATGTCGGCACGGGCAGCGGCATCCTGGCTGTCGCCGCGGCGAAGCTGGGCGCGCAGTCGGTGCTGGCAACGGACATCGATTCGCTTGCGGTTGACGCGGCCCGCCAGACGGCGCGCCGCAACAGGCTTGCCGACCGCGTCAACGTGCGCGAAGGCTCGATCCCTGCGGGCGAGCGCTACGACCTCGTGATCGCCAACCTGACCGCTGATCTGCTGCAATACCTCGCCACCGAACTCGCGGCCGCGCTTGCGGCCGACGGCCGCCTGATCGTCAGCGGACTGATCGAGACCCGGCTCGGCGAGGTCTGCGACACACTGGATGGCGCCGGGCTGGAACTGCTCGCGGTCGAGTCCGAGGACGACTGGCGAGCGATGCTGTTCAAGAGGCCGGCGCCATAGGCCGGCGCAACGAACTACCTACCAGGCCGCCGACGCGCCGCCGTCGATGTTGATGGCGCAGCCTGAAATGAAGCTGGCCGCCTCCGACGCGAGGAAGACGAGCATATTGGCCGCCTCCTCCGACGTCCCGATCCGCTTGACCGGAATGCCCTGGCCGACCGACTCGAGGAACTCCTCGTAAGTCGCGTCGGGCATGCGCTGCTGGTGGAAGCCGCGCCACTGGGCCGACTCCACCGACCCGATGCAGGCCGCGTTGACCAGAATCTGATCGGCGGCGACCTCCTTGCTCAGCGCCTTGGTCATCGCCAGCCCCGCCGCGCGCGATGCCGCGGTCGGCATCGACCCTGCGCCGGGCGTCTTGGAGCCGATGTTGAGCAGATTGATGATCCGTCCGCCGCCCCGCTCGCGCATCAGCGGGATGCAGAGCTTGGCCAGCCGAATCGCGCCGTAGAGCTTGAGATCGAGGTCAACCGCCCAGGTCTCGATCTCGTGCGATTCGATCCGACCGGACGACGACTGTCCCGCATTGTTGATCAGGATGTCGACGCCGCCGAAGCGCTCGACGGCAGTGTTGACCAGGCGCGCGCAATCGTCGTCGGAGGTGACGTCCATCGACAGGGCGACGCATTCGCCGCCGGCCGCCTCGACCTCGGCCCGAGCCTCATCCAGCGGCGCCTGGCGCCGCGCGCCGATTACGACCGATGCGCCCTCCCGGGCCAGGATCACCGCTGTCGCCCGCCCGATGCCTTCTGATCCTCCGGTGACAATCGCCACCTTTCCCTGTAGTCCAAGCTCCATGAACCGTCATCCAATCTGGACCGAATCAGTTATTGTGCGTGTCCCAGCGGAGTCTAGCGCTGGCCAGGGGAGGGGCGGCGGCATGACTCACCACGATGACGACGCGTCCGGCGGCGGCAGCGGCCCCTCGGCCCTGGCGCCGCGCTACTTCCTCGACGAGTCCGCTCGGGTCGAGGACGACGCCATCGTGATCACCGGCGGCAAGGCGAGTCGTCTCAAGCGAGTGATGCGCATCCGACGTGACGACCCGCTCGAACTGGTCCATCCACCCAGCGATCGTCTCTACCGCGCCGTTGTCCAGCGGGTGACGCGAGACGAGGTGATCTGCAGCGTCGTGACATGCCGGCCGCGGCGCGAGTTGCCTCTACCGCGGATCGTGATTTCGGTGTCGCTGATCCGGCCGCAGCGCTACGACTTCATGATCGAGAAGGCGACGGAGCTGGGCGTGGATGAGATTCGACCGGTCTGGTCGCAGCGGGCGCTGATCAAGGGCGACGCGACTCAGCGGCTGCATCGCTGGCGGCGGCTCGCTACCGAGGCGGCCGAGCAGTGCCGCCGCGAGTATCGTCCGACAATCTATCCGCCGATCCAGGTGGCGGAGCTGATCCGGGAGGAGCCCGTGTCCAACTCGCTTCGTCTGCTCGCCTCGGCGCTCGAGCCCGACCAACGAATCTCGCCGATCTTCCAGCAGCGGCGCAGTCGCGGTCAGCCGCCGCCCGATCTCGTGCACCTGCTGGTCGGGCCGGAGGGTGGATACACGCGAGAGGAAGCGGCACTCGCACGCGAGCACGGCTGGTTACCGATCTCCCTGGGCAATCGTCCGCTGCGCGCCGAGACCGCGGCGATCGTCGCCGTGGCGCTCACCCAGGAGGCGGCCCGACCCTGACTGCGCTAACTGCGCTAACTGCGCGCCAGGTTCGTCGAGTCGAGCGCGTTGATTGGGTTGAGGTCCTGGAACGGGTCCGGAAACTCGAGCAAGCGGAGCCAGGGCAGCGGATTGACCGTTACGCCGCGCACCACGACCTCCCAGTGCAAATGCGGCCCGGTCGCCAGCCCCGTGGCGCCCATCCGCCCAATCAGCGTGCCTTGCTCCACTACGGTGCCGGGCGTGCGCAACACTTCGGACAGGTGGTAGTAGCCGCTGAAGACGCCGGCCCCGTGATCGACGATGATGCCGTTCCCGCGCCGCCGTGTGCGGCCCGCCCAGCTAACGATCCCGCTGTTGGCCGCCCGGATCGCCGAGCCCGTCTCGCCGCCGAAGTCGATGCCCGTGTGGTACTCGGTGATCGGTCCGCCGTTGAATGAGCGCTGCTCGCCGTAGAGGGCCGTGATCTGGCCATCCGAGGGCGGATCGAAGACGCCCAGCCAGTGCAACTGCCGTGATTGCCCGATCTGGTGTGGATGGCGCGCGTCCTCATCGGCGCGACGCACCGACGGGTCCAGCAGCGCCGCATTGGGCCCGTCGATCCGGATGTCGTCCACGGTCCAATCGAACGCAACGACCTCGATCACCGTCTCCTGCCAGAGGAGCTGTTCCCCGTCCGGGCCCCAGACCCCGATGCCCAACGCCCGCGGCCCCACCTGGGCGTTGGCGTCGATGCCGAAAAAGCCCACAAACCGGTCTTCGCGCTGCAACAGCGAGAGCGATTGTCCCTGCCACCACAGGGAAGCGGACACCGCGCCCGGCGCTTCGACCACGACCAACACCGTCTCACCCTGGGAAACCGGGCTGGGCAGAATGTAGACGAGCGGCTCGGGCAGCACCACCGGGGCCGCCGCCTCTTGTCGCGCCGAGTCGACCGCCTGCTCCGGACTCGACTGGTCCGAGGGCTGAACCGTCGCCTGTTCATCGACCTCGACGGGAGGCGCGGTGGCCGCCGGGCGAGTCTCGGCGAAGGGATCGAAGTCGTCGCCGCCGCAGGCGCTGAGCAGCACGCCGGCTCCGGCTCCGACAAAGGCGCGCAGCACGGTGCGTCGGCTGAGCCGCAGCGGACCGGTCACCAAGCGCTCAGGATGGGGTGAATCGAGCATCAGGACGATTCCACTTTACATCCATCAGTTACGCTCTTGGCAAGTGCGTCGGGCGTCAGAAGACCGCTGTTGCCGCAATGGTTGGCGGCGAACGGTCCGTCCAACGTTCACGGCGGCGGACTGCGAGCGGAGAGCTGTGCGATGGACGATCCCCGAACCGTATTGCTGAGCGTGGTCGCCAATGTGGAACGGGTCATCCTGGGCAAGACGCCGGAGGTCCGGCAAGCGGTGATCGCGCTGGTCGCCGACGGGCATCTGTTGATCGAGGACGTGCCCGGCACCGGCAAGACGATGCTGGCCCGCGCGCTGGCCGTGTCGACCGGCTGCACCTTCAATCGCATCCAGTTCACGCCCGACCTGCTGCCCTCCGACGTGACCGGCGTCTCGGTCTACAACCAGAAAACCCAGGACTTCGAGTGGCGGCAGGGGCCAATTTACTCCCAGATCGTCCTGGCTGACGAGATCAACCGCGCCACGCCCAAGACCCAGTCGGCGCTGCTGGAGGCGATGGAGGAGCGCCAGGTCACTGCCGACGGCGTCACCCGCGCGCTGCCCCCGCCGTTCATGGTCATGGCGACGCAGAACCCGGTGGAGTACGAGGGCACGTTCCCGCTGCCCGAAGCGCAGCTCGACCGCTTCCTGCTGCGCATTCACCTCGGCTACCCCGACGCCAACGACGAGGTCGCGGTGCTCGAAGGACAACAGCAGCAGCACCCGATCCAGTCGCTCACCCCGGTGACGTCGCCGGAGGAAGTGCGTGAGATTCACCGCGTCGCGCGAGAGATCTGGGTCGACCCGCAACTCAAGCAGTACGCCGTGCAACTGGTCGCCGCGACGCGCTCCCACGAGGCCGTCTATCTGGGCGCGTCTCCGCGCGGCTCGCTGGCGCTGTTTCGCTGCGCCCAGGCGTCGGCCCTGCTCTTCGGGCGCGACTACGTGATTCCCGACGACATCAAGACGCTGGCGCACGCGGCGCTGGGGCACCGGATCATCCTCAGTCCGTCGGCGCAGGTGCGCAACCAGGACGCGCGAACGGTGATCGACGACGTGCTCGAACGCGTAGCGGTACCCGGCGCCCGCGCGGCATCGTGACCTGCCTATCCTGCGTCGGAGCCGGACTCTCGTAGGCGGCTTGCAGATCGGAAGAGACCGTGCGCGGCCTCGGCGCAGCCTTCGCCAGACCCTTCCGTCGCGCCTGGCGCGCGACCTTTGGTACCCGACGCTCGCTGAGCATCGTCGTCACGCTGACGATCGTCGCCTTCGCAGTCGGATTCGCTTCCAACTACTGGTTGCCGCAACGGCTCGGCTACACGCTGCTCTTCGGTCTCGCCCTGGCCGCGCTCTGGACCTGGTCGTCCGGGCAGGGCGTCCGCGTGCGGATGTCCCATTCGCGTGACCGGGTCCAGGCCGGCGAGTCGATCATTGAGCGATTCGAAGTGATCAACGACTCGGTGATTCCCAAACTCTGGCTCGAAGTAGCGGAGGAATCGGACCTGCCCGGACACACGGCGCAGTTCGTCACCTCGCTCTCCCGCTCCAGTCATCGCAACTGGCGAGTCCAAACCACCTGTCACCGTCGCGGCGTCTACAACCTGGACCCGATCACCGTGCGCAGCTCCGACCCGTTCGACATGTTCAGCCGCGAATTGCGCTTCGGACATCGACGCGGCCTGGTGGTCTATCCACGCGCGCTGGAACTGCCGCGCTATTCCGCGCCGCCGGCCAATCTGCCCGGTGAGGGTCGCTCACGGGACGGCGGGCTGGCGAACACCGGCACGACCAAGCCCCGCAGGCGGGCGG
>JAPPBK010000343.1 GCA_026705105.1 Chloroflexota bacterium
TGTCTCACGAGGCGGCGCAACCGATCACCACTTCAAATGTCGAGCGCTACTCGCCGCAGGACGTAGCGGGAATCACCGGGCTTCCCGCGCGGAGGAGGAGGCAGCCGAGGATGCCGTGGTTGAGCGCGGCGATGTCGCCGAACACCTCGTGATTGAAGTTGTTGAAGTTGTCCAATGGTGTGTGAAGGGTCGCGCCAGGCGGAAAGACGAACACGACCGGCACCCCGGCGGCGTCGAAGCTGGCGTGGTCGGAGCCGAACGTCATCGGCAACGAACCGCTGGCTGCGGGAATCTGCAATGCGGCGGCAACGGCATTGCTGAGCGGACGAAGCTCGATTGACGCGACGATCCGGTAGGGCGCGCGGCCGTCGCCGATCGCGTCGAGATTCAGCATCGCGGTGACATGTTCGAGCTCGCCTGTCTGCAGGAGCGAGCGGACGAATCTGGCGGACCCGTGCAGCCCCTGCTCTTCGGCGCCGAATGCAACAAAGCAGATGTCCACGGCGGCGGGATGATCGGTCCAGGCCTCGGCTAAGGCAAGTGTGAGCGCTGCTCCGGACGCGTTGTCGTTTGCACCGCTTACCTCGGGCACGGTGTCGTAGTGCCCGCCAACAACGATGCGGCAGGTTCCTTCGGACTTGCGGGCGATCACGTTCTGCGACTGGCCGGTGGTTGATGCGGCCTCCGGGATGCGGGCGGTCTGGCCCAACCGCGCCCGGAGCTCCTCGCCCGCCTCGCGAGTGGCGTGCAGTACCGGAATCTCGCTAGTGTTTGCACCAAATGTGCCGCCGAGCGACTCGTCGTCGAAGCGGTTGACGACGATGAGCGCGACTGCTCCCGCAGCCTCGGCGTTCGCGGCTTTCGCGTGGAACTCGATCACTCCGCGGTTGACGACCGCCACCTGGCCGGCCACGTCTTGGGAGGCGAAGTCGGCTTGCTCTCCGAATCCCGGAACACTGACAAGCCCCCCCTCGACGGACCTGTCGCCGGAACTGGGAAAGCGGTACGCCATGATGCTTGAACCGTTCTCAAGGTCGATTCGACTCACGCTGAAGCGGCCGCGATAGGCGAAGTCCTGGATCTCGACCTCGTAGTCGAGCGACGCGAACGTCTCTGCGAGGTACGAGGCTGCGGCCCGTTCCTGTTCGGTACCAGTGGCGCGGGGACCCAGCACCTCAGTGAGATAGCGGACATAACCGGTAGCGGCTTCGATGCTGAGCGCGGGAGCGTCAACCGCGCCTTCGGGAGGCATTGGCAGCGCAGGGCTTGGCGCCGGTTCTCCGGCTGCGGGTTCCGGCTCCTCAGGTTGATTGGCCGTCTGAGCCGACTGCGTGTCGGCCGACGCCGGTTCCTGCTCGCTCCCGGCGGGTTGCTCGCCGTCATCGACGGAGGCTGGAGCGACTTGCTGGACTTCTTGCTGCGCGACCTGCGGCTCAACGGCGCCTGGCGGCGATTCGTCCCTTGCGCAGGAAATGGCTATCACCGCCGCGAGCAGTAGCGCGGCGGCCAGTCGGTGTCGCACGGTCGCGTCAGCGGTTGCGGCGGAAGAGTCGTCGCAAGGGATTGCCGGACTGCGGTTCGTAGCTGATGTATCGATCGCGCCAGTAGCCGCCTCTGGGCTGTCCGTTGCCGCTTCCACCGCCTCGCGAGGCCCAGAACAGGCCAATCACGAACACGACGATGCCCGCCACGGCCAGCCACATCCCGCCGCCTCGCAGGACCAAGCCGACGATCAACAGCAGCGCGCCGACCAGCAGGAGATGATTGGCCGTCAGCGCCGTCACACGGCTCATGATCGCGCCTGCGAAGCGCTGCGCGGCAATGCGGATCGGCCCGGGACGCCTGGATTGCCTGCGCCGCCAATCGAAGTCCTCGATATTGGAGAGCACTTCTTCGACATCGCGTTCGAGTCGGTCTGAGCCATCCGGCATGGTCGCTCCTGCACTTCCCGTGCGTGCAATTCTAGCGTGATTCAGGCGCTCCCCATCCGCCGCCGCCGGGAGTGTCCAGGCGAATGATCTCTCCCGACTGTACGTCGATCGTCACCTTGCCGGGCAGGTTGCGACGCGATTGGCGGCGCCCCTCGCCGGGACGCTCCAGGCTGTTGCGGCCCGGCTTGCCTGGTAAACCGCCATCTGCGCCCCACGGTTGTTGGCGCCGCCGCTCACTGATGATCGTGACCTGCGCCGGCGCCAGGAACTGCGTTCGTCGGGTGAGACCGTGACCGCCGCGATGCGTGCCGGCTCCCGATGAACGGGCGCGGATGCTGTTCTCGATCACGCGCAGCGGGTAGGCCAGCTCGAGCGCCTCGGCCGGCGTGTTCAGCGTGTTGGTCATGTGCGAGTGCGCTGCGTCGAGCCCAGGACCTGACGGGCCGCCACCGAGGCCGCCTCCCGACGTCTCGTAGTAAGCCCACGGTTGCCCGTTGCGCGGGTCCACGCCGCCGGCCGTGAGATTGTTCATCGTGCCCGACGATGCGGCCGGCATGCGCTCGGGCAGGACCTGCGCGAACGCGCCCCAGACCGTGTCGACAATACGCTGCGAGGTCTCGACATTGCCGGCGGCGACGGCGACGGGCGACTGGGCGGCGACGACCGAACGCTCCGGCAAGGTGAAGGTGATCGGACGGAAGAGTCCCGAGTTCATTGGCGTGTCCGGCGGGAGCAGGCAGCGGATCACGTAGTAGCAGGCGGAACGCGTAACCGGCGCGACGGCGTTGATCGACGCTGCCCGCTGGGGCGCGCTGCCGCTGAAGTCGAAGTGCGCCCGATCCTCCGACAGCGTCAGCGACAGCTTGATCGGCACCGGTTCCGGCTCATGCCCGTCGTCGTCGAGCGCGTCTTCGAAGGTCCAGGAGCCGTGCGGGAGTTCGCGAAGGTACGCGCGGGTCAGTCGCTCGCCATAGTCAAGCAACGCGTCAATCGTCTGTCGATACAGATCCGCGCCGTACTCCGCCTGTAGGTCGGCCAGGCGTCGCGCGCCAAGTCGTTGCGCGGCAATCTGCGCGTTGAAGTCGCCACGCCGCTCGTCCGGGGTCCGCACGTTGCGGAGGATGAGGCTCATCGCCTCCTCAACCAGTTCGCCGCCGCGATACAGCCGGATCGGTGGGATCACCAAGCCTTCCTGGATCAGCTCGCGGGCAACCGGCATCGAGCCCGGCGCCATGCCTCCAATGTCCGCTTGGTGCGCTCGACTCGCCACATAGCCCATCGGCTCGTCGCCCTCCGCGGCGTCGTGAGCAAACACCGGCGAGACCATGGTCACGTCGGGCAGATGCGTCCCGCCCAGGAATGGATCATTGAGAATCGCCAGATCGCCGGGTCGCCACGGAGCCAGCCGCTCAACGGCCCGCACCGACTCGGGCATTGCGCCCAGGTGGACCGGGATGTGCGCCGCCTGGGCCAGCAACTGCCCGTCGTGATCAAACACGGCGCAAGAGAAGTCGGCCCGCTCCTTGATGTTCGGCGAGAGGGCCGTATGCCTCAGCGTCGCGCCCATCTCCTCCGCAATGGAACTGACCAGCGAATCGAAGATCGCGAGACGCGCCGGATCGACGTTGGTCGTCTGCATCAGCGGCCCCTTTGCTCGGTGCGTTGCAGCAACAGGCTGCCGCTGGCCAGCGGCTCGGCCGACCAACCGGGCGGCACGGTGACCGTCGTGTCGACCTGGGTCAGGATCGCCGGTCCGTCAATGACGCCCGAGATCGATCCCCTGTGCGCGACTGTGGTGGCTCGCGCTCGATCCCAGATCACCTGCTCGGTCGCCGTGCCTGGTGCGTTCAGCTGGTGATCGGTCCCGACTCGGCCCTGATAGCCGGCGTGGCGGGCCTTCGCTCTGGCGATGACCACTTCGACGGGCGTCTCGTCCGACGAAAAGCCGAAGCGTTCGGAGTGCGCGGCGTGAAACGCCCTGCGCACGGATGCGGCGTCCCGGCCTCCCGGAAGTCGGACCGTCAGTTCGTGCGACTGTCCCCGGTAACGCAGGTCTGCGGCGTACTCGATTGTCACGCCGTCGCGGTAGCCGTCTTCAGCGATGGCCTCTCTCGCCTGTTGGGCCACCGCGCCGAACGCGTCGTCCAACTGCGAGACGCGGCCAGAGTCGGCGGGATCGATGGCCAGATGCAGTCCCCGCTCGGCATCGCGGGTGATGTCGGCTATCAACATCCCCGCCGCGGAGAGCACGCCCGGCGCGGAGGGGATCAGTACCTGTGGAATCCCGACGGCGTCGGCGAGGTCGCAGGCGTGCAGCGGTCCGGCTCCTCCGAACGCAACGAGGCTGAATCGCGCAGGGTCGTACCCGCGCTCCACCGAGATCACGCGCAGCGCGCGCGCCATGCTCGCGTTGACTACATCGATCACCGCCTGCGCGGCCGACTCAACCGATCCGAACGGCTCCGCGATTGTGGCAATGGCGTCGCGCGCCCGCTGCACATCCAGTGCGACGATTCCACCGAGTTGCTGTTCCGGCCTGAGCCGACCGAGCACAACGTGGGCATCGGTCACGGTCGGAAGGCGTCCGCGGCCGTAGGCGGCGGGACCGGGATCGGCGCCGGCCGATTGCGGTCCCACGCGCAGCGCCCCGCCGGCGTCGAACCAGGCGATTGAACCGCCGCCCGCACCGACGGTGTGCAGGTCGACGGCGGGCGTGCGGATTGGCATCTCGTCGACCAGCAGGTCGGTGCGTTCCAGCAGCCGACCTGGGCAGAGCGCCACATCGGCCGAGGTGCCGCCCATATCGAACGTGATCGCGTTGGCGTATCCGTCGGCCTCGGCGGAGGCGAACGCGCCGGCCACGCCGCCGGCGGGACCCGAGAGCACGGTGCGGACGGCGTTGCGTCCGGCGGAGCGGGCCGAGAGCGATCCGCCGTTGGACTGCATAATCCGCAGCCGGACTCCCTGCCCGCAGATGTCGTCCAGTCGCGCCTCGAGGGCGTCGAGATACGACGTCATCACCGGCGCGAGATAGGCGTTGGCAGTGGTCGTGCTCATGCGCTCGAACTCTCGGTGCTGGGGAAGCACCTCGTATGACGCGGACACGGCGAAGCCGCGCGCTCGAGCGCGATCGGCGACGAGCGCTTCGTGCTCAGGATTGATGAAGCTGAACAGGAAGCAGATCGCGACGCTGCGCGCGCCGCTTCGTTCGACTCGATCCAGCACGTGATCGATCTCTTCAACCGAGATTGGCGTAACCACTGAACCGTCGGCGGCAATCCGTTCGTCAACCTCGAAGCGACGCGCCCGAGGAACCAGGGGATCGGAGCGTTGTGGGTGGAGTGCATACAAGTCGGGACGCGCCTGCCTGCCGATCACGAGCGTGTCTCGAAATCCCCGGGTGGTGATCAGCGCGACGTTGGCTCCCGTTCGTGTCAGGAGCGTGTTGGTCGCGACCGTGGAGCCGTGAATCACTTCCTCCGGAGACCAGCCGAACTCGATCAGCGCATCGGCGATGGCCTGACCCGGATCCGCAGGTGTAGAGGGCCGCTTGGCAATCCTGACCTTTCCCTCGCTGACGAAGACGAAGTCCGTGAACGTGCCGCCGACGTCAACGCCGAGCAACTGCTCCTGAGATGTCTCGTCGGCCGCTGCGCTCGTCCGTGGCATCGTGGCGATAGTGTACGGCGCGACGCTGTCGCAACCCGCGGCGCTTGATCGTCATGTGTCCGGCTCATAGCGTCGGTTGATAAGCGTTGGCTGAACTGCAAGACCAACACCCTGTCGGGTTGAGATGGATGGCTGGCAATGTCTGATGCTGCGGAACTGATCCTGCAGGTGGAAACCCGCAGCGTCCTGGGTAAGCGGGTCAAACAGTTGCGGCGAAAAGGCCTGGTCCCCGGCAACGTCTACGGCCGCGGACGCGAGTCGACTTCAATCCAGACTCCCGAAGGTGAAGTCCGTCGCGTCTTCTCGGCGGTGGATCGCAACGCTGTCGTGCCGATTGCGATCGACGGCGCGGACGAGACGATTCCCGTCGTACTGCGGGAAGTGCAGCGACACCCCGTCAACCGCCGCATCCTGCATCTGGACTTCTACGAAGTGGACCTGGAGCGCCGGATTCACTCGGAAGCCCGACTCGTACTGATCGGCAGCTCCGAGGCGGAGGCTCACGGCGGGACGGTTGTGCAGTCGCTTGAGCACATCATGCTGGAAGCGCTGCCCACTGAAATGCCGTCGGTCATCGAAGTCGATATCTCGGGACTTGACGACTTCGGTCAGTCCGTCCTGGTTCGCGACCTCACCTTCCCGGACGGTGTTGTATCACTGACCGACGAAGCTGTAGCTGTCGCCACTGTGCTGGCGCCGCGCGTCGCCGAAGAGGACGAAGTCGAGGAAGAGGAACTGGTCGAAGGCGAAGAAGGCGAGGTCGAGGAGGAAGAGGCGTCCGAAGAGTAGCCGGGCGCTCGACCTATTCGTTTCCGGGTTGCCTGGTACGCCGAACGCGGTCGCCGCGGAGTTGCCCGCACGCAGCCGCAATGTCGCGTCCTTGCTCGACGCGTACGGTGGCCGGAATCCCGCACTCCTGCAGCGTCTGTTGGAATCGCAGGGTCGCTCGACGCGACGGTCGCTCACCCACTACGCCTTGCGACGGATTCAGCGGGATCAGATTGACGTGGGTGCGTAGTCCCCTGATCCGCTCCGCCAATCGGCGAGCTTGCGCCGGGCTGTCGTTGACACCTTGCAGCAGCACGTACTCGAATGTGACTCGACCGCCGGTGAGCCGATTGTGCTCGCGGACAGCGGCCAAGATGTCGTCTATCGACGAC
>JAPPBK010000158.1 GCA_026705105.1 Chloroflexota bacterium
TCGTCTCGCTGGCCAACCTGACCACGCCGAAGATGACGATCACGCTGCGCAAGTGTTATGGACTCGGGGGACTGGCGATGCTCGCCGGCAGCACCGAGGCCGGACTGTTCAACGTCGGTTGGCCCACGTCGGAGTACGGCGGCATGAACCTCGAGGCGGGCGTCAAGCTCGGCGCGAGGGCGCAGCTTGAGAAGATTGAAGACCTCGAGGAACGCACTCGGGTCTACGAAGAGATGGTCGCCGACGCCTATGAGCGCGGCAACGCCGTCAACGCCGCCACCGTGCTCGAGTCGGACGACGTGATCGACCCGGCCGAGACGCGCCAGTGGATCCTGCGGCTGCTCGACGCCGTACCCAATTCCGAACCGATCCGCGAAGGACGCCGGCCGTACATAGATAGTTGGTAGGAACCTCTTCGGGGCCATTAGTCTGAGCAGGTGCCGACACGGATCTGAACAGGCGGAGCGTTGCCGTGACTACCCTGACCGCTGAACAGCTTGACCACTTCGAGACCTTTGGGTTCCTCGCCGTCGACGAGGTCTTTAACCCTGAGGAAGTGATCGCGCCGGTCATGGACGAGTACGCCGGCGTGCTTGACACGCTGGCCCGCGACCTGCGGGAGCAGGGAACGATCACCGACACCTATGACGACCTGCCCTTCGCCGAGCGCGTCTGCAAGGTCTACGTCGAGTCGCAGCGCGTCCACGCGCAGTACTTCGACTTCTCACTGCCGCAGAAGGGGATCACGGCCGACACGCCGTTCTGGGCCGGACCCGCCGTCTTCAACGCGCTGACCAATCCCAGCCTGCTCGACACGGTCGAGTCGTTCATCGGGCCCGAGATCTACTCCAACCCGGTCCAGCACGTGCGGGTCAAGGTGCCGGAGTCGATCGCGCCGCGCGACGCCGACGGCAACGTCATCTATGGCGCAACGCCATGGCACCAGGACTCGGGCGTGATCAACGCCTCCGCCGACGACACCGACATGCTCACCGTCTGGTTCCCGCTGATGGACACAGACGCCGAGAACGGCTGTCTGCAGGTCATCCCCGGGTCGCACCGCGGCGAGGTCCTGACCCACTGCTCCAGCGTGCAGGGACTGACCATCCCGTCATCGATCCTGCCCGGCGAGGACGCGGCGCGCGCCGTGCCGCTGCCGGCCGGCGGCTGTCTCTTCCTGCATCGCAAGACGGTACACGGCGCGCTGCCCAACCTCAGCGATCGCATCCGCTGGAGCTTCGATCTGCGCTACCACCCGCCCGGCCAGCCGACCGGCCGCGACGCCTTCCCCGGCTTCATCGCCCGCAGCCGACGCGATCCCGATGCCGTGCTCTCCGACGCCAGCCGCTGGCGGCGGATGTGGCTCGACGCCCGCGCCGCCCTCGCCGAACAGCCCGACCCCGAGTACAACCGCTGGTCGCTCGACGACGAAGCCTGCGCCTGAGGCCGCTCCGAGTTGACGGGGCCATGAGATCCGAAGCCGACCTGCTTGAGTCCGCCCGCCGATTCTCCTTCGGCGGTCGGATGGACAAGTCCGGCGTCGGTCCCGTGTTCGTCCGTGGGTCCGGCTCCGAGGTCGAGGACGCCAACGGTCGCCGCTATCTCGACTTCAACTCTGGCCAGATGTGCGCCTGGCTCGGACATAACCACCCGGCGATCGTCGAAGCCGTCAGCGAAGCGTGTTCGACGCTCATCCACGCCCATTCGTCCTACTACAACGACAAAGAGATTGAGCTGGCTGAGCGGCTGGGCAAGCTGCTGCCCGAACCGCTGCAGAAGTCAATGTTCCTGCAATCGGGCGCTGACGCGAATGAGGCGGCGATCAACATCGCGCGAAAATACACCGGCGGGTTCGAGGTCGTGTCACCGCATGTCTCGTTCCACGGGATGTCCGACACGACTCGCTCGCTTACGTACGCCGGTTGGCACGCGGGCTACGGGCCGCCGCAGGCGGGCACGATGGCGATGCTCGCGCCCTACTGCTATCGCTGTCCGATCGGCCTGGAGCCGGAGACCTGCGAGATCGCCTGCCTGGACGCCAGCTTCGAGCTGATCGATGCGCAAACCACCTCGCGTCCGGCGGCAGTCTTGACTGAACCGCTGTTCAGCGCCGGAGGCGTGATCGAACCGCCGCAAGGCTGGCTGCCAACGTTGAGGGACAAGTGTCACGAGCGTGGGATGCTGCTGATTCTCGATGAAGAGCAGACGGGGCTGGGCAAGCTGGGCTCGATGTTCGCCTTTGAGGCCGAAGGTGTGGTCCCCGACATCATCACGCTGGCCAAACACTTCGGCGGTGGAGTGTGCATCTCGTCAGTGACCACCTCGGCGGAGATCGAAGAGGCAGTCGTCGCGGACGAGTTCATTGTCACCCATTCGCACTCCAATGACCCGCTCGCCTGTGCCGCGGGTACAGCAACGCTCGAAGTCCTCGAGCAAGAGGACCTCGCCGGCAAAGCGCGCCAACTCGGCGATTACCTGAAGTCGAAGCTCAACGGGCTCGCCGCGCGCTTCGAGATCATCGGCGATGTTCGTGGCCGTGGTCTGCTGCAAGGCATCGAACTCGTCAGAGATCGACGGGAAAGAGAACCGGCAACGGCTGAAGGCAAGGCGATTGCGGAGCGATGTCTGCACAGCGGGCTAATCTTCAGCGTCCGCCGGGAAGGATCGGTTCTGCGCTTCGTCCCACCGGCCAGCACGACCGAGGATCAGATCGACCAGGCGATGGAGATTCTCGACGACGCGCTCGAAGAGGTCGGCCGCTAGCTGTTCGGTGCGCATGCATGCATGACTGCTCGCACGGAGCCCAGCCCCGGCTTCGCCGCAACCACTCGCACGATCGCCGTGTCGAGACCGTCGGCCAGCGCTTCGAAGGCTGCCTTCGCGCCCGACGCGTTGCCGTAGTAGCCAACCCGCGTTAGCAACTCCTCCGAGGCCGCCGACGCCACCTCTTCTGCTGATGCGCCGCTGCGCCGCATGTCGTCCAGCGACGCCAGTTCGTCGGTGAAACCCATCCGCTCGAAGTGGGCGCGATAGGCGAACTTGCGCAGCCGCTCCGAGGGCACGTCCTGGCCCAGCGCGTAGCCGAGCATCGACTTGGCGAAGGACATCCGCGCCGTCTCGACATCCTCGTCCACGCAGATGCGGATGTACTCGACAAGTTGCACGTCCTCGGGACGCTTGCCCGCCTTGGCCGCGCCTTCGTTCAGCCGCTCGCGGCTCCAGCTCACCCGCTCCGGATCGCACCAGTTGAGCACCACGCCGTCACCGACTTCGCCGCCGAGCTGGATCATCTGCGGCCCCAGCGCGCCGACCAGCACCGGCGTCGGCGGCGGACGGAAGCCGAGTTGTATCCCGTCGTATTGGACGGCCTCGCCCTGGATCGTGACCGACTCCCCGGCCAGCAGGGCCTTCACGGCAGCGGTGTACTCGCGCATCACGCCCAGCGTCGATCGGCGTGGCAAACCGAGCTGACGGCGCGCATCGGCTCGATAGATGCCGCCCGAACCGATGCCCAGCGAGAACTGCCCGCCGCTCATCGCCGAGACCGTCCCCGCCGACATCGCGAAGGCGACCGGCGAGCGATGCGCGACGGGGCAGACGCCGATGCCCGTCGCCAGTCCGCTGGCCTGATGGCGCAGCGAGCAGAGGTGGAACGAATCGAGGCCCGCCCCCTCCGGCGTCCAGAGCGACCGGTAGCCCAGCTCTGCGGCCTCCCGCGCCAGCGTCTGTTGATCCTCGAACGTCATGCCCAACGAGAAGTCCAGTCCCATCCCGACCTGTCCGATTGCCATCGCGTCCCGCCTATCATGCGTCCCAGATTGCCCTCGCAGGCTATCGCTCATCCAGGGATGGGCAGGGAGGATTGTTGAGTGCCGCCAATCGTCAGCACCAGCTACGGCAGACTGCGTGGAACCACCGAACACGATCTTCACGTCTTTCGCGGCATCCCCTTCGCCGCGCCGCCGGTCGGCGAGTTGCGCTTCCGCGCACCTCATAGGCCGGAGGCCTGGGAAGGGGTCCGCGAGTCGACGGAGTTCGGCCTCTACGCGATCCAGACCTATGCACCGGGCGGCGAGCTGATCGGCTTCTACGACATGCCGACGGACGAGGATTGCCTGACCCTCAACGTCTGGACGCCGGGCCTAGACGATGCGAAGCGTCCGGTGATGGTCTGGATTCACGGCGGCGCCTATGCCGCTGGCGCGGGTTCGGCTCCTACCTACGACGGTCAGCACCTGGCCCGCCGCGGCGATGTCGTCGTGGTGACCATCAACTATCGGATCGGCGCGCTGGGATTCCTCTACAACCAGGCGCTGACGGACGGCGAGGACGCGCACACCGGCAACTACGGCATGCGCGACCAGGTCGCGGCACTGGAGTGGGTGCGCGAGCAGATTGGTGCGTTCGGCGGCGACCCGGAGAACGTGACCATCTTCGGCGAGTCGCCCGGCGGCATGAGCGTCGCCGCGCTGCTTGGTTCGCCCGAGGCTGAGGGATTGTTCCAGCGCGCAATCCCGCAATCGGGGGCAGGCCACCACGCGCTGCCGCTCGACTTCGCCGAGGAGATCGGGCGACGATTCTGTGCCGTGCTGGAGATCGCGCCCGACGACGCCGGTTCCCTGCGCAGCGTCCCCCCACAGGACATCCTCGACGCGCAGAACGCCATCCTGCTCGATCCGAGTACGCGAGAACTGTTGGGCCGCTTCGGTATGCCCTTCTCTCCCACCGTTGATGGGGGATTCCTCGAGGCACTGCCGATTGCGTCGATTCGCGACGGGCGCGGCAAGGATGTCGACCTGCTCTGCGGCACAACCGAGGACGAGTGGACCCTGCTGCGCATCCTGATGGGCGGCGTGACCGAGACGGATGAGGCGCGGGCGCGCGCCCAGTTCGAGCTCTACGCCTTCGGCGACGACGAGTTCGGCGATCGGCTCTATGACCACTACCACGAGATTCGATCCGCTCGCGGCGCCGCAACCGATCCGCTCTCGATCCTCGACGCGGTGATGACCGACTACGTCTTCCGCATTCCCGCCGATCGCCTGCTCGACGCGCACAGCGGACAGGACGGCGAGGGCGGCACCTACGCCTACCTGTTCAATCAACAGTCGCCGGCGATGGACGGCGCGCTGCGCGCCTGCCACGGCATCGACCTGCCCTACGTGTTCGGCACCCTGGACGAGATGCGCGAGTTCGTAGGCGACGATCCGCAGACCGACCAGCTCGCCGGCTTCGTCATGGACGCCTGGCTGAACTTTGCGAAAACGGGCAATCCCGGCACGAAGGCGCTGCCAGGCTGGCCGCGGTACCGCGCCGACCAGCGTTACACGATGGTTCTGGGACCGGACGTCAAGACGATCCGCGAGGATCGCGAGCAAGAACGTGCATTCTGGGGAACTGACATCCTCGAGTAGCCGGACAGAGAGCAAGGGAGCAGACCATGCCCACGAACACACCGATTGTCGACACGCGATACGGCAAACTGCGAGGTCTTGTCGAAGACGATTTGCAGGTCTTCCGCGGCATTCCCTTCGCCGCGCCGCCGGTCGGCGAGTTGCGCTTCCGCGCGCCGCGTCCGCCCGAGCCCTGGGACGGCGTCCTGGAAGCGAACGAGGTCGGCTACGGCTCAATGCAGACGTTCGTGCGGGGACTCGAGCTGCTCGGCGCCTGGGAGATGCCGGTTGACGAGGACTGCCTCACGCTCAACATCTGGACGCCCGGGCTCGACGACGCCAAGCGTCCGGTGATGTTCTGGATTCACGGCGGCGGCTTCGCCGGCGGCTCGGGGGCGACGCCGATCTACAACGGTCAGCACCTCGCCAGTCGCGGCGACGTTGTGGTCGTCACGATCAACTACCGGCTCGGCGCGCTGGGCTATCTCTACAACCAGGCACTGACCGACGGCGACGACCCGACCTCCGGCAACTACGGCATGCGCGACCAGATCGCCGCGCTGGAATGGGTGCGCGATCACATCAGTGCGTTCGGCGGCGACCCCGACAACGTGACGATCTTCGGCGAGTCGGCCGGCGGCATGAGCGTCGGCGTGCTGATGGGCGCAGCCGAGGCGGAGGGTCTGTTCCACAAGGCGATCCCGCAGTCGGGCGCAGCGCACCACTCGCTGCCGATCGACATCGCCGAGGAAGTCTGCCGGCGCTACTGCGCCATCCTCGAGGTCAGCCCGGACGACGCCGCCTCGCTGCGTTCGATTCCCGCCCAGGACATGCTCGACGCCCAGAATGCGCTCGCTGCGGATCCCCAGACCTCGGCATTGACCGGCCGCTACCTGATGGCCTTCTCGCCGGTCGTGGAGGGCGGCTTCCTGGAGACGCTGCCGATCGAGGCCGTGCGCGACGGTCGCAGCAAGGATGTCGACCTGCTCTGCGGCACGATCGAGGACGAGTGGACCCTGCTCGCCGCGATCCAGGGCGTCAATGAAATGGACGAGACCGCCGCCAGGGGCGCGCTCGCAGTCACGTCGGGCGACGCCGACGCCGCGAGTCAACTCTTCGACCACTATCGCGACGCGCGCGCGGCACGCGGCGCCGGTAACGATCCGCTGACCGTGTACGACTCGGTGATGACCGACTACGTCTTCCGCATCCCCTCGGATCGACTGCTGGACGCGCACAGCTCGCTCGACGGCGGCGGCAAGACCTACGCCTACTTGTTCAATCAGCAGTCGCCCGCGATGGACGGCCGACTGCGTGCCCCGCACGCGATCGATATCCCCTTCGTCTGGGGCACC
>JAPPBK010000361.1 GCA_026705105.1 Chloroflexota bacterium
CATCTGGAGAACTACTCGGACGTGATGTACCCGGCCATGCACGAGCACAACGAGGACGGTGAAGACGGGGACGCGTACTTCCTCAAGCCAATGAACTGCCCCGTGCACATGACGCTCTACAACAACACCCTGCACTCCTATCGCGAGCTGCCCCTGCGCTATGCCGAGTACACGACGCTCTATCGCTTTGAGAAGTCCGGGCAGCTGTCGGGTCTGACCAGAGTCAGGTCACTGACCCAGGACGATTGCCACATCTTCATCACGCCTGAGCAGATCACGGACGAGGTCTCTCGCGTGCTCGAACTCGTCCAGACGTTGTTTGAGACCTACGGCATGCCCAACTTCCGTTACGAACTGTCGCTGCCTGGCGAGGGCGGCAAGTTCGTTGACGATCCCGACGCCTGGTCATTCGCAGTTCGCGCTCTACGCGATGCTCTCGATGAGGCGGGAATCGACTACGTCGAGCAGCAGGGCGAAGCCGCGTTCTATGGACCGAAGGCCGATTTGTTCGTTTCCGATGTCATGGGCCGGGAATGGCAGCTCTCGACCATCCAGCTCGACCTGATCCAGCCTGCCCGGCTGGGTTGCGTCTATGTTGCCGACGACGGAGAGCGCCGTACGCCGGTGGTCATTCATCGAGCGATTCACGGGTCGTTCGAGCGGTTCATGGGCATCCTGATTGAGCACTACGCCGGGGCGTTTCCGCTCTGGCTCGCACCCACGCAGGCGCGCTGCATCCCGATCGCGGATCGGCATCAGGAATGGGCGAACGAAGTTGCGGCTGAATTGCGCGCCGCGGGCTTGCGGGTCGATGTCGACGGGGGCAACGAGCGGATGCAGGCCAAGATCCGCAACGGTCAACGGCGCAAGATTCCCTACCTGCTTGTGATCGGCGACCGTGAGGTCGAGTCGCGGTCGGCGGCGGTACGAGTGCGAACCGGCGAGGACCTGGGCGCAATGCCGGTCGATCAGATTCGCGACATGCTGACACAGCTCAAGAACAGCCGCGCGAGCGAACCGGCTTGAAGCGCGGGCGAGACAGTCGACGCGTCGCCGCTCCGATAGTCCCGACTCGTTCATACAGGTATGATCGCTGGGGTCGCGCGCTGCCGCGCACCGACTGCCTCACACCGATTGCCGACAACCCGGTCGGCTTTGAACGGAACAACACCAGAACGCATGCCTGAACTGCAACGTCCCTTCGACACGCTGCTGGTTGCGAACCGGGGAGAGATCGCCGTCCGTGTGATTCGCGGCGCGAGAGATCTCGGCATCCGCACCGTGGCCGTGTACTCCGACGCCGACCGCGACGCGAGACACGTTCGGATGGCCGACGACTCGGTCTGCATCGGCGACTCGCCGCCCTCCGAGAGTTACCTGTCGATTGAGTCGGTGCTCAAGGCTGCCATAGATTCCGGCGCCGACGCCGTCCACCCCGGTTACGGCTTCCTCTCCGAGAACACGACCTTTTCCCGCGCCTGCCGCGACAGCGGCATCATCTTTGTCGGTCCGTCGCCTGAGGCGATCGAGCTGATGGGCGACAAGATTGAGTCCCGCCGCACCATGCAACAACACGGCGTGCCGATTATCCCCGGCGCGATCGACCCCATCACCGATCTCAATGTGGCGCGCCGGACGGCCAACGAAATCGGCTATCCGGTGGTGATCAAGGCGGCCGCCGGCGGCGGAGGCCGGGGCATTCGCGTCGTGGATTCGCCCGACGAGATCGAGCGCGCAGTGAGGCAGGCGCAAGAGGAGGCGATCACGGCGTTCGGCGACGGCGCGGTGTTCGTCGAGAAGCTGCTGCGACCGGCCCGGCACATCGAAATCCAGGTTGTGGCCGACACGTTCGGCAACATCGTCTGCCTCGGCGAGCGCGACTGTTCAGCTCAGCGGCGACGCCAGAAGCTGGTAGAGGAGTCGCCGGCGCCCGGCATGACCCCACAGCTTCGAGCGCGCATGGAGGAGGCGGCGACCAACGCAGCCCGCGCTTGCGACTACACCTCTACCGGCACGGTGGAATTTCTGGTCTGGGATGACCCCGAGGCGCCTGACGGCAAGAACTTCGCCTTCCTCGAGATGAACACCAGGCTGCAGGTTGAGCACCCGGTGACCGAACTGGTTCGCGGGGTCGACCTCGTCCAGGACCAGTTGAAAATCGCTGGCGGTCAACCGCTGGGCTACACCGCCGCCGAGCGTCCGATCCGCGGCTGGGCGATGGAGTGCCGAATCACGGCTGAGGACCCGTTCCGCGACTTCACGCCGTCGGTTGGACCGATCGCATGGTTCCGAGAGCCCGGCGGGCCCGGCGTCCGGTTGGATTCGATGCTGGCCCGGGGCGTCGGAGTCAGCCCGTTTTACGACTCGCTGATCAGCAAGCTGATCACCTGGGGCGAAACTCGCGACCAGTGCATCCGTCGAATGAAACGGGCGCTGGGCGAGTACCTGATTCTGGGCGTGAGCACCTCGATCCCCTTCCACCAGGCGATCATGGACGACGAACGTTTCCGCGAAGGCGACATTCATACGCTGTACGTGGAAGAGAATGAGATTCTGGACCCCGCCGGCAGGCCATCGGGCGAGCACGAGGCGGCACTCGCGGCGGCCCTGTTCTTCCACACCCAGGGGGAGCGCGCCGACACCGAGCGCGGCGGTCCTACCACCCGGCGCCGTCCCTGGGCCCGCAGTGCGCGCGGACGTCGAAATCTTGTGGAGCAGGGATGGCGAAGAACTACCGGCTAATCGTCCAGCAGTTGCTGCGCGAAGTCTCCATCGAAGAGGCCGCCGACGGTCGTTACCTGGCCGACCTTGAAGGCAAGACATACGAACTGGAGCTCGTGCCGCTCGAGAACAGCAGCCTGTTCAGGTTCCGCATCGACGGCCAGACCACGCCACTCGCCATCCGACGAGACGGCATGTCGCTCGATGTCTTCATCGGTCCGGATCGATTCGGGGCGGAGATTGAACGCAGCGCCGGGGTGTTGAGTCAAACCGGTCCAGCGATCGCCGGGGAGATCCGCTTGACCGCGCCAATGACAGGCCAGGTCACGGAAGTGCTCGTCGCCGAGGGCGACGAGGTGTCGGAAGGCGACGGTCTGCTGGTCATGGTGGCGATGAAGATGAACAACGAGATTCGCTCGCCGGCGCCCGGCAAAATCAGCCAGGTGAACGTTGCGCCGGGCGACGCGGTCGATCAGGGCGACCTGTTGCTGGTGCTCGACTCGGAATCGGAGTGAATCCGGCAGCGTAGCCCTGCACGGATTGAAACCGCGAACTGACAGACCTAGTATCGGCGTCAACAACGCGAATCAGAGGATGATTCGCAGCGAAGGAGATTTCCTCTGGCCGTCAAGGATCAACGAGAACAACGTGAACAGCGCGTCAACGAAGCAATCCGGATTCACGAGGTACGGGTGATCGGTTCCGAGGGCGAGCAACTCGGCATCATGCCGACCGCACAGGCCCTCGATCTTGCCCGCGCGCAGGGTCTGGATCTGGTGGAGGTGGCGCCCAACGCGCGGCCGCCTGTCGCCAAGATGCTCGACTACGGGCGCTTCAAGTACGAGCAGTCGAAACGCGAGCGCGAGGGGCGCCGACGCCAGAAGACCGCCTCGCTGCACCAGGTCAAGATGCGCCCGAACATTGGCAAGCACGACATGGAAGCCAAAGGCCGCACCGCGGCGCGACTGCTGCGCAACGGCGACAAGGTCAAGATCTCGGTCATGTTCCGCGGTCGCGAGATCACCCATCGCGAGATCGGTCAGGAACGCATTCAGGAGATGCTCGACACCTTGTCCGAGAACGACGTACCGACGGTGATTGAGAAGCCGATCACGACCGAAGGCCGATTCATGTCGGTGATCGTGGTCGAAGACAAGGCGAAAGCCAAGGCGATCGCCGACGCAAAGCTCGCGGCCGAGGCGGAGGCGGCCAGTGCCGTCGAGGCGGTTGAAGCAGCCGGCTAGCCTTCGCTCTCCTTAGGCTTGGGTACAAGAGACGCCGCAGTGCGCCGTGTGTCGCGCCTGATTGGACTGTGCCCGGATTGATCGTAAGCTGAAGCGACGCGGCGGCCGGGCCTCGCCGGGCTTCGATTTCGCTGGAGATGTTGACCGATGCCGAAGATGAAGACCCACAAGGGCGCGGCGAAGCGATTCCGGATCACGCGAAACGGCAAAGTGATGCGGATGAAGGGCTACCGCGGCCACAACAAGCAGAAGAAGCACAAGCGCACGCTGCGAGCGCAGAGCCGCATGCACGAGGTAAAGCGTCTCGGCGATCAGAAGCGTGTCAAGCGGTTGCTGCCTTACGGCTCGCCCTGAGCCTCACCGAACAGGAACGATTGCCATGCCACGAGTCAAGGGCGGTCCGCGCGAGCGACGTCGCCACAAGAAAGTCCTCAAGCAGACCAAGGGCCATCACGGCGTTCGCAATCGCCTGTACCGCAGGGCCTCCGAGTCGCGCCTGCACGCGCTCTCCTACGCCTACGCGCATCGGCGCGAACGCAAGGGCGATATGCGCCGCATCTGGATTCAACGGATCAACGCTGCGGCGCGGCTGAACGGTACGACCTACAGCCGCCTGATTCACGATCTCAAACTCGCCGGCATCGAGATCGACCGCAAGGTGTTGGCCGAGATGGCGGTACACGACCCGGGCGGGTTCGCCACGGTGGTCGAGCAAGCGCAGTCCGCACAGTCAGCGCAGGCTGCCTGAGCCTTCAGTCCCCTGTATCTCTGCTGCACTTCTAGCTGGTACGACTACGCCCGGCGCCGTCGAGTTTGACGGGCCGGGCGTTTCGGTTTCGCGCGACGGATGCTGCAGTCCAGCTGCGGTCTAAAAGTGCGCCGCCAGGGCCGGAGCACCGCTGGCATCCGCCGCGAGCTCGGCGGCATCGCCCTCTGGCAGCTGGTTGAGCAACCACTGTGTGCCGTCGTGATCGCGCAGCCAGGGCAGGATGTCGGTCAGCGCGATGAACTCGCGCGGATGCAGCGCATTCTTGATCGCGCTGAACTCGATCTCGCGGTTGCGCTCGCGCCATTCGCGGGGCAGGTCGATATGTGCGTCTTCGAACGCGCGAGCGGCGACCCGCGCGTCTTCCACATCGAGGTTGAGCAGCGCGCGTAGCCGTCTGACGGACAGCTCGTGGGCGAGGTCAATCGACGCCGCGCCTTCGCGCCGGGCCAGCGCGCGCATCACTCGGCGCAGCTCAATCGGCGGCAACGCGGTCGCGTCGTAGAGCGCAGCTCCGAGCTCGACGTGATCGCCGGCGTCGTTCAGCCGGTGGGTGAGATCACCGAGGTCAAAGGCGCCGCCGTAGTGCTCGGACAGGTTCGGATGCACGTAGGTCATGATCGACTCCGTTCCGCAGATTCCGCTGGTAGATGCAATGTTGGCACTCTCCCAGTGAGAGTGCCAACTGCGGGAGTCTACTCAGACAGAACAGTGACAAGCACTGCACATTCCGGGAATGCAAATGCAGGTGCGGCGCGGAGAGTCAGTCGCTCAGGAATCGCGCAGAGTCGCCCGGAACTGCGATTCCAGCCGACGCACGATGCCCCTGCGAGCCTTTTCGACATCGCGATCAGTCAGTGTCCGGTCCGGAGAGCGATAGTAGACGCGGAACGCTACCGACTTGTGGCCGGCGGGGATCTGGTCACCCGTGTAGATGTCGAACAAGTCCACTGAATCGACCAGCCCGTTGCCCGAGATCGCCGCCGCGAGATCGCCGGCGAGGCACGCCTCGTCGACAATCAGCGCCAGGTCCTCGACCGCGGCCGGGTACACGGACGGCGCAGCGAACACGTCGGAGTCCCCGAGCAGCGGCGCCAGCGCGGAGACTGAAAGCTCCAGCGCAAAGACATCGCCATCCACGTCGAAAGCCTCGGCTGTTGTCGGCTGCACCTGTCCAATCACGCCGACATCGTTTCCGCCGACGCTGAGCTTCGCCGACCGGCCACTGACGACCATCGCGTCGTCCGCTCCGGGCGTCAGAACGAAGCTCGCTCCCAATCCAGCGCCCAGTTGTTCCAACACGCCTTTTGCATCGAAGAAATCGACGTGGCGCGCAGGTTCAGCGTGGACGGACGACGGAGTCTCCCCGCCGAGCAGCACGAGCAGCATCCGCGTTTCTGTCGGCTGGTCGGCCGTGTCGGGCGCAAAGGTCTTGCCAACCTCGAACAATCCGAGCGCACCTCGCGCCTCGCCCTGATTCTGCGCATAGGTGCGCAGGCCCCATGGCCGCAAGCTCGGACGCATCCGGTCCCGCTCTGCGTTCATTGGGTTGAGCAGTCGAACCGGCTCGATCTCCGCGCCGCCCGATGATGAAGTGGCAGCAACCTCCTGCTGACCGACCGTCACGTAGGTGATGATCTCGCGCAGACCCAATCCGCCGAGCAAGTCGCGGATCTGCTCGCCGAGTTCGCGCTCAGGATCGACATCAGGGTCGGGAACCGATCCGGGCAACGGCGCGGAAGGCAGGTTGTCGTAGCCGATGATCCGCCCGATCTCCTCGATCACATCGTCGGCCACGTTGATGTCGGAGCGCCAGGGCGGGCAACTGACGGCGAACCGATCCGGCGGAATCCAGCGATTGGAAATGCCCAGCGCCGAAAGCACGCCCCGCACCTCCTCCACGCTCGGCAGGACGGAGAGAATCTGCTCGATGCGGCGCTGCGTGACGACGACCTGTGGCGTGTGCGCCTTGCCGGGGTA